>JAJQET010000094.1 GCA_021201515.1 Clostridiales bacterium
ACTTCCTTCTTGGCGGCGGAGACCTCACGGAGGGCTTCGGCGTAGTTGGTGATGTCGGTGAGGATGACCAGGACGTGCATCCCCTTGTCGAAGGCCAGGTACTCCGCGGCGGTCAGGGCCATACGGGGGGTGGAGATACGCTCCACGGCGGGGTCGTTGGCCAGGTTGATGAAGAGGACGGTGCGCTCCAGGGCGCCGGTGCGGGTGAACTCCTGGACGAAATACTCCGACTCCTCAAAGGTGATGCCGATGGCGGCAAAGACCACGGCGAAGTTGGAGTCGTCGTCCAGCACTCTGGCCTGACGGGCGATCTGGGCGGCCAGCTGGTTGTGGGGCAGGCCGGAGCCGGAGAAGATGGGCAGCTTCTGTCCACGGACCAGGGTGTTCAGCCCGTCGATGGTGGAGATGCCGGTCTGAATGAACTCGTCCGGGTAGTCCCGGGCGGCGGGGTTCATGGCCAGGCCGTTGATGTCCCGATGGGCCTCGGCCAGAATCTCCGGGCCGCCGTCGATGGGCTCACCCATGCCGGAGAACACCCGGCCCAGCATATCGCCGGACACAGCCAGCTCCAGGGGGTGGCCCAGGAAGCGGACCTTGGTATCCCGCAGGTTGATGCCGGAGGCGGCCTCAAACAGCTGCACCACGGCGTTGCCGCCGTTGACCTCCAACACCTTGCCCCGGCGGACGGTGCCGTCGGGCAGCTCGATCTCCACCAGCTCGTCATAGGTGACGCCATCCACACGGGTGACCACCATCAGGGGGCCGTTGATGGACTCTATGGTTTTATATTCCTTAATCATCCGTCATCCTCCTCCCCTCGCTCTGCGATTTCCGCAATCTGCTGGGCCATATCCTCGGCCAGTTTGGCGTAAACGGTCTCATACTCGTCCACCGGCACGGTCTTGGCCCGGCCGATGCCGTTTCTGGCCTCGATGGTGAACAGGGCGTTCAGGTCGGCCCCCTTGTCCAGGGCGGCGCGGCACAGCCGGTCATAGTCCAGGATGATGTTCAGCATCAGGAACTGGCGGCGGTAGTCGGAGAACCAGTCAATATCCACAAAGGCGTTCTGCTGGAGGAAGTCCTCCCGGATGATACGGGCGGTCTCCAGGGTCAGCTGGTCCCTGGCGGAAAGGGAGTCCTTGCCCACCAGCTGAACGATTTCGTTCAGGCTGGCCTCCTCCTGGAGGATGGCCAGGGCCTTGGCCCGGTTCTGAGAGTATTCGGGGCCGAAGTGGGCCTCATACCAGGGCCGGAGGGAGTCCTCATACAGCGAGTAGGAGTTCAGCCAGTTGATGGCCGGGAAGTGACGGCGATAGGCCAGGGAGGCGTCCAGGGACCAGAACACCTTCACGATGCGCATGGTGCCCTGGCTCACCGGTTCGGACAGGTCGCCGCCGGGAGGGGAGACGGCGCCCACCGCCGTCAGGCTGCCCTTGCGCTCCTCGCCGGAGCCGATGCACTGGACGATGCCGGCCCGCTCGTAGAACTGGGCCAGGCGGCTGGCCAGGTAAGCGGGGTAGCCTTCCTCGCCGGGCATTTCCTCCATACGGCCGGACATCTCACGGAGGGCCTCTGCCCAGCGGGAGGTGGAGTCAGCGATGACGGCCACATCATAGCCCATGTCCCGGAAATACTCCGCAATGGTGATGCCGGTGTAGACGGAGGCCTCACGGGCGGCCACCGGCATATCGGAGGTGTTGGCGATCAGCACGGTGCGCTTCATCAGCGTCTCGCCGGTGCGGGGGTCTACCAGCTCCGGGAACTCCCGCAGCACGTCGGTCATCTCGTTGCCCCGCTCGCCGCAGCCGATGTAGATGACGATATCCACGTCGGACCACTTAGCCAGCTGGTGCTGCATAACAGTTTTGCCGGAGCCGAAGGGGCCGGGGATGGCGGCGGTGCCGCCCTTGGCCACAGGGAACATGGCGTCCACAATACGCTGACCGGTCAGCAGAGGGGTGGTGGGGGGATGCTTGCGCTGATAGGGGCGGCCCACACGGACGGGCCACTTCTGCATCATGGTCAGGGGAATCTCATTGCCCTGCTCGTCCTCCAGCACGGCCACGGTTTCCTCCACCGTGTAGGAGCCGGACTGGATGGACTTCACAGTGCCGCTGACCTTGGGGGGCACCATAATCTTGTGCAGCACCACGCTGGTCTCAGGCACAGTGCCGATGATATCCCCCCCGGTCAGCTTGTCGCCGGGCTGGACGCAGGCGGTGAACTCCCACTTTTTCTCCCGATCCAGGGCGGGCACCTCCACGCCCCTGGGCAGGGTGTTGCCGCCGGTCTTCTGCATGATGACCTCCAGGGGGCGCTGGATGCCGTCATAGATGTTCTCGATGATGCCCGGCCCAAGCTCCACGGACAAAGGCGCGCCGGTGGTCACCACAGCCGCGCCGGGGCCCAGGCCGGAGGTCTCCTCATAGACCTGGATGGAGGCGGCGTCCCCGGTCATGGTCAGAATCTCGCCAATCAGCCGCTCCTCGCCCACCCGAACCACGTCGGCCATGTTTGCGTCGGCCAGGCCGGTGGCCACCACCAGGGGGCCGGAAACTTTTACAATTTTTCCGTTGCTCAAACTGCTTACCTTCTTTCAGGGTACAATTTATAAGATGTCCGCGCCCACGGCGCGTTCCACGGACTTGGTCACGTTGCCCATTCCGATGCCGAGGGAGCCCTCCTTGCCGGGGATGAGGATAATGGCGGGGGTCAGCTCGTCCTTGTACTGTGCCAGCTCGTCGCCCATATAGCGGGCCAGCTGCTCGGTCAGATAGACGATGCCGCAGTTTTCACGGGCCAGCCTATGCAGCGTGGATCTGGCCTCGTCCACCGATTCCACGGGGTAGACGTCCAGCCCCAGGGCCTTGAAGCCCAGTACGCTGTCCTTGTCCCCCAAAACGGCGATTTTATACATAGGCGTCACGCAGCCTTTCCCGGATGGTGTCCGCGTCCAGGCCGGCCATCCGTCCGGTCAGGATAATGCGCACGGCGGTCAGCTCGTTTTCCTTGGCGGCCAGGTAGCCGATTAAGGGGGCCTCCCCGAAGGCCACATACTTGGCCCCGGCCACATAGGACAGCACCGCGTTGTCGCACAGCCGCTCGAACCGGGTCAGCTCGCCGCCGCCCGCCGCCGCCGCGCCGCACTCGGCGGCCTCCCGCAGAGGGGACACGGCGTAGGGCTCGGCCAGGCTGCCCCCGGAGGAGGCGGCCAGCAGGCGGCCCACGTCGATTTCGCCGCCCCGGAACAGCACGCCCTTCAAAAAATCCATGCTCTTGCCCATGCGCATGGTGCGCACCAGGGTGCGCAGGTTGGCCGCGTCGATCTGGATGCGCACGTAGCCGGTCAGAAAATCGCTGCCGCTGTCCTCGGCCAGGGCCAGCATATCCTCAAAATAGGCCCGGTCCAGCACAAAGTCGGCCAGCTGAGGGTCCCCGGTGGTGGAGAGCACCTCCCGGGCGTGGAGGGCAGCGGACTGGACAAAGGAGGGAACCCCCTGCATCTCCGAGGTCCGCAGGGCCTCCTGGAGCGCGGCGGGCGGCACCCGGCCCGCGTCCACCAGCAGGGGGGCGGCGTCGGCCCCCACCGCCTCGGCCTTCAGGATGACCTTGACGTTGTGGTAGTCGTACTTGACCCGGAACACGTCTAAAATATCCGGGTTGGGGGCCAGTCCGGCCAGCTCCTGGAACAGCTGCTCCCGCTGCCGGGACAGCTCGGTCTCGATGGCGGCAACGCTGAGACGCTCCAATTCCGCGTAGCCGCACTCCTGGAGCACCTTGGCCGCGTCCTCCGCGCTGGGGGCCTCCAGCATCCGCTCCATCCTGTCCCGGGACAGCAGCCGGCCCTCCATGGCCTTGACCCGGGAGGAGAGGAATAGATAGTCGGTGTCTACAATGGCCTTTGGCAAATAGAACTCCTCCTTTCTAACGTTCAGAGGAATCATACCAATTCTCATTAAAAAGCGCAAATGCGCTTTTTATAGCGCGAAGCGCGTTG
>JAJQET010000290.1 GCA_021201515.1 Clostridiales bacterium
GACCTGGGGGATGCTGCTCCTGGGGCAGCTGTGCGCCGGTTGGGTGGGGCGGGCCGGGGTGGAGCGCTGGGCGGCTTTGGGCGGCGGAGTGCTGCTGCTGGTGGTGGGGGCGGTGGCCACCGGAGGCGGGTAGCCGCCCACAGCCCTTCGCTGGACGCCCTGCTTCTCTCCCACACATCCTTCGGGATGCACCGGATGGTCAGCGCCGCCAGCGCGGGCAGAAGAATGACATCGTCCAGATACCCCAGCACGGGGACGAAATCCGGAATCAAATCAATGGGCGACAGCGCATACCCCACCGTCAGTCCCGCAAGCAGCGTTGCAGTCAACGGGGTTCCTGATCGTTCAGGGCGATAAAAATCGCCGGTATATCGCTTTTGAGCCGTTTGGCCCGGTCCTTTAGCCCCATTTCAAGCCCCCTCAGTTGCATCGCCGAAATCGTCCCTGGTTATAAACGTTCGTCCTTCTTGCCGTTCCGCTTTTTCGGAAACTCTTTCCTCGGCTCAGTCCCTGTGGGAACGTTTTTCAGCTCCGGCATATGCCGCTGCCCCGTTCAAAGGAGCTTTTCCCGGAAACTCTGCGGGAGACAAGCTCAGCGGTCAGAAAATTGCCGCACACATAACCGATCAGAAGGCTCCATACCCTGAACACCGAATCCCCCCAGTTAGTTTGAACAGACCACGCTGACCGTGACCGCGGCCATCATCACGGCCACCAGGAGCAGCGGTATCATCCCGTCCACATATCCTTTCACGCTGTCGAGATTATAATACAGCAGATAGCAGACTAAGCTGACGACTGCCGCGGCGACGGCAAGGACAAGCACCGTGATTGCCGCGGGTTTGGAATACCGCCCCAGGGCAAACAGCCCGTTCACCTCCAGGAACATCAGCACCGTCCAGCCCACAATGAGGAACAGCTCCGTCGTTACCTGGCGTTTCAGAAGCAGGGAGGACGCCGCCAGCAAGGCGACATAGGCGACAGCGCCGCCGACCAGCACCCCGGTTCTGGAAAGCAGCGCCGCCTGACCGTCCATGGTGCTGCCCCGGACGATTTGAATCACCGCTGCCAATCCAAACAGGAACGCGGGAATCAGCAGCCAGCCGCTTTTCATCCCCTTAATGGCGCCTTCCGGCCTGAACGCAATCAGCCACCAGGCCAGATAGAACACGCAGCAGCCCACCAACAGCAGATTTCCGGTCAGCATCTGCCGGGTCTGCAAATCATACTGTGAAAACATCGAAACCATCTCCATACGCAGGGTTTTCCGGTATCCTGTCAACACTTCTATTATAGCAAGCCGTTCCCGGCGGAACAAGGTACACTTTCTCCAAATTGTTACGATGCGCCGCCGGTCCTGCCGGCGCACAGCCCGGCCACAGCGCCCGCTTCGTCACGCTGGCGGAGGCGAATTGGGTGTCCTGGATAAAAAATACCCCCGGTGTCAACACCGGGGGTATTTGAAAAGCGTTTATGGTGAAATGATGCGGTTTTCATCCGGCATGGCATATCACCCGTCTGGCCGCCGCAGGGGTTTCTTACTCTGTCCGCAGGGCCGTCACGGGGTCCTTCCTGGCCGCCTGCCTGGAGGGAATCATTCCGCCAATCAGCGTCAGAACTACGCTTAGAGCCACCAGAATTGCGGCGTTGGACAGCGCCAGGACGGCGTTGATGTCATTGGAACCTGCCACAGAATGAACCACCGCATTGATGGGTATCAGGAGCAGTTCGGACAAGCCCACCCCCAACAGTCCGGCGCAGAGGCCGATGATCAGCGTCTCCGCGTTGAAAATCTGGGAGATGTTCCCCTTGGAGGCGCCAATGGCCCGGAGGATGCCGATCTCTCTGGTGCGCTCCAGCACGGAGATGTAGGTGATGACGCCGATCATGATGGAGGACACCACCAGGGAGATGGATACGAAGGCAATCAGCACATAGGAGATGACATCCATGATGGTGGTCACGGACGACATCAGGGTGCCCACCGTATCCGTGTAGGTGATGACATCGTCCTCATTGCCCTCGGCTTTCTTCTGCTCGTTGTAGGCGTCCAGAATTGCCAGGACGCCGTCCTTGCTGTCGAAGTCGATGGGGTAGAGGTCGATCTCCGAGGGGCTGTCGAAGTTCACATAGCCAAACGACTCCAGATTGCTGTCATAAGTGGCGCTGGTGGAGGAGATCATGGAACTGATCAGTTCCATCAGGTCGTCGCTGTCCATGTTGAAGGAGAAGGCTTCCGTCAGGGTATCCTCATCGATCTCCAGGGCGTCCGCCATGCTCTCCTCCATCTCGTCCATCATGTCGGTCATGGCGGTCTCCAGACTGTCGGAGAGCTGCTCGACCACCTCCTCCATGACGTCCTCCATGGCAGTGGAGAGGGCGGCGGTGATCTGGTCTTCCAGCTCTGCCATCTGGCTTTCCATCGCGGCGGCGATAACGGTGGACATCTGTTCGGCCATGGCCTGGGTCAGCTGCGCCTCCATTTCTGCCATCTGGCTGTTGATGGCCTCCGTAATGGCCTCGGTCAGCGCCTCGGTGTAGGCGGCCATCAGCGACTGGGTGTAGCTCTGGATGGCGGCGGTCATCTGCTCCTCCATGCCGGACAGGTCCAGCATACTCATGAGCCCGGCGGACATGACCGCCGTAGCCTCGTCAGAGGACAGATAGGCGGAGAAGCCGTCGCTGACGCCGGACAGGGTAGTCAGGCCATTCTCCTCTGCATAGCTCTCGTAACCGTTGGCCAGAGCAGAGGCGATTTCATCCATCTGTTCATCGGTGATTTCAATATTGGCGTCCACCGTGATATGGCTCTCCGCCCACTCGTCAAAAATGTCCTGGGCGCGGCCGGTGTTCATGTAGTCCTCTGTGGAGACGGACGTAGAGCCATCCAGCGCCTGCTCGGTCACATAGCTTTCATAATCCTCCAGGATTTCCGTCAGCATATCTTCCAAACCGTCGGTGGAGACGGAGACCTCGCCGTTCTCCTCCATGATTTCCACCAGCAGGTTGGAGAGGGTGCTTCTGGCCTCGCCGCTGGACAGATAGGTGGAGAAGTCCTCCGACAGGTCATCGTAGCTTGACAGGCCGTTGGCTGCGGCGTAATCCTCGTAGCCATCCAGGATGCCGGAGGCCAGGGCGGACACGGACTCTGCGGAGACGCTGACAGACATCCCGCTCATCAGGCTGCTCATATCCAGGTCGCCCACCCCTGAGAGGTCTACGCTGGACAGGTCCAGACTGCTCAAATCCAGTTCAAAGTCCAGATCCATCCCGGAGAGGTTCAGGCTGCTCATGTCGATGCTGGACAAATCCATACTGGACAAATCGAGCTCCAGGTCCAGGCTGCTCATGTCGATGCCGGACAAATCCAGCGAGTCCATATTCAGGTTCAGGCTGTCTGACAGGTCCAGGGAATCCGTCAGGCTGCTGAGGTCAAAGGCGTCCTGGAGGGCCTCCGTGTCGATGGTGAACAGGGACTCCAGGTCGATGCTGCTGTCGCTGTCCTCCCCGAAGGGCTCTCCGGTCAGTACGTTGGTGTCCGGGTCCGCCATCTGGGCCTGGACGATTTCGCTCTCCTCCGCCAGTTCAGAGACGTGCTCCACCAGAGAGGGCAGATAGTTGATGCCGGAGGAGAGGGCCGCGCTGACGGCGTTCTCCGTAGGCTGCACGATGCCCACGATGGTAATATCCTCGCCGTTGGCCACCAGGTCCATCATGTAGTCGTCATCGTCCGACTTATCCACCCACACCTCATACTCGCTGTCGTACTGGTAGTAGTCCGCGGCGCTGACCAGTTTAAAGGTCAGACCCAGAACTTCATCGTAGGTGAAGGAGTCATAGCCGTCCGGGGTGTCCGCGTCCTCGCCGTTGACGAACTGATCCAGCAGGTCCTCCAGAATGGAGTAGTCAGCCAGGCCCAGGGTGTACATCACGATGTCGCTGATGCTCCCGGTGGAGGAGAGGACCAGAAC
>JAJQET010000339.1 GCA_021201515.1 Clostridiales bacterium
CGGGCCAGGGCCTCGAACCGGGGGGTGGGGGTCTTGGGATTGGGGGACTTGGGCCGCAGCCGCACCTCCTCCGGCAGGATGCCGGCCGCCGCGTCCCGCAGCACCGCCTTGCGCACACCGCCCCGGCTCTTCATCTCCCAGGGGATGTTCCAGACGTACTCCACCACCTGCCGGTCGCAGAAGGGCACCCGCACCTCCAGGCCGGAGTACATACTCATCCTGTCCTTCCGGTCCAGCAGGTTGGTCATGAACCAGACGAGGTTCAGCCAGGCGATCTCCCGCCGCCGGGCCTCTGCCCCCGTCTCCCCCTCCAGCCGGGGGGTCTCCGCCAGGGAGGCGTGGTACCTGGCCCGGACGCTTTCCTCCAAGTCCAGCCGTTTCACCAGCGCCGGGTTCAGCACCTCTGTCCGGGCGGAGAAGTCCATGCACCAGGGGAAGGTGTCCGCCGCCATCATGTCCGCCCGATGGAACCAGGGGTAGCCCCCGAACAGCTCGTCAGAGCACTCCCCGGACAGGGTGACGGTGTGCCGCTTCTTGATCTCCCCGCAGAAGTACAGCAGGGAGGAGTCCAGGTCGGCCATCCCCGGCAGGTCTTTCGCCTCCACGGCGGCGGGCAAAAGGTCCACCAGCGTCTCCTGGGCGCAGGTCAGAACGGTGTGTCGGGTGGCGAAGTCCTCCGCCATCCGCAGCGCCCAGGGGGCGTCGGCGTCGGGCTGGAAGGAGGAGGCGTGGAAGTACCGATCGTTGCCGGTGTAGTCAAAGGAGTAGGTGGCGAGGGGCTCCCTGCCCTGGGCGGCGTACTCGGCGGCGGCCACGGCGGTGATGATGCTGCTGTCCAGCCCGCCGGACAGCAGGGTGGCCAGGGGCACATCGCTGACCAGCTGGCGGCGGATGGCTCCGGTGAGCAGGGTGCGGAGGTGGGCCACCGTGTCCGCATAGGATTCTGTGTGGGGTCGGCTCTCCACGTTCCAGTACCGGCGCACCCGCTGGCCCTCCCGGTCAAAGACCAGATGATGGGCGGGCCGCAGTTCCTGTATCCCGACAAAGACCCCGCTCCCCGGTGTCCGGGCGGGAGAGATGCCCAGCACCTCCCGCCAGCTGTCCTCGTCCGTCTCTGGTTGGATGCCGGGATAGGCAAAGATGGCCTTCAGCTCGCTGCCAAAGACGAAGGCCCCGTCTTTCACCGTGTAGAAGAAGGGCTTCACCCCGAACCGATCCCGGCAGCAGAACAGCTTTCCCGTCCGGCTGTCCCAGAGGGCGAAGGCGTAGATGCCCTCCAGATAGTCCCCCACCGCTTCGCCGTAAGCCCGGCAGGCCTCCAACACCACCTCGGTGTCCGTCCGGGTGGCGAAGGTGTGCCCGGCGGCCAGAAGGGCGCACCGCAGCTCCGGCGTGTTGTACAGTTCCCCGTTGTAGCACAGGGTCAGGCCGTCCTTTTCCATGGGCTGCTGGCCGTGGGCCGGGTCGATGACCGCCAGACGGCGGTGGGCCAGGGCGCAGTCCCGGCAAAACCACTCCCCGGCGTCGTCCGGCCCCCGGCGGCGGAGCGTCTCTCCCATGGCGAAGGCGGCCTCCCGCCACGGGGCCTCCCGATTGTCCCGGTCAAAGCTGCAAAAGCCTGCGATTCCACACATAGACATTCCTCCTCGTTGGTTCAGTCTATGCGCCTTCCCCGGCGAGGGTTACATTGTATCCAAATTTTTAATGACAAATCGGGAAAAAGGGGGTACACTATGGTTAGTGGTTAGACACCCCTTCACCGGCTGTTGCCGGTGCTTCCCCTCATTCAGTAGGGGCGCACAGTGTGCGCCTGGGCGCTTGCCTCCTCAGATAAGGTTTCATGTAAGCGCAATGTGCTTTCCCAACTGCGGGCCGTCCGTTTCTCTAGATAAGGATACTGGAAGAAAATAGAGCGTTTGCCCTTGCCAGGGCATGGCCTACTTTTCTTGCTCCGCCAAGAAGAGTAGCAAAAGAAGGCGGCTCAAGAGGGAGGCCTGCAGCCCCCCTCTTAAGAATCTCCCCGTATCCCGCTGGGCTTCGCGCCGCCCGACCTGCAGATGGTCTGTTCCGCCAGAGACGATGTGACTTGTTACGCACCAAAGTTGCCGCCGATGGCGGCTGGCGGGGATTGCCGCCCACGTTCCCGCCGTCAAGCGGCATTTCCGCTGCGCTCCCTATGCCTTACGGCGGAACGGTCGACAATTTTGTTGCCCTTTGGTCGTGGAAATCTGACTGTAAGGATACGTTGCGCTCCTCAACCTAGGGCAGATAGCATCTTTAAGTTGATGACATTGCCTTTCAGGAGAGTCAACGACGTAGCGGTTACAACAATCTCTCTTGCCTCCCCTGAAAGGGTAGGGAGGCGCAAAGCGCCGGAAATGCCGCCTGACGGCGGAGGTGCCCCCGTAAGGGGGGCGGAGGGGTTACCAGAAGCCAATAGCTAACAGCTGTTAGCCACTAGCCACCAGCCACTAACAACTATGATCGAGGCATTCCTTATGAAAAAATATACTTATCCCCTTCTCGCCCTGCTCCTGGGCGCCGCAGGCGCCTGCGCCCGGGCCTGGCAGCTGGGCACCGCCTTCGAGGCGGACACTGGCCTGCTGATCCCCGACGCCCCCGCTACCCGGCTGCTGCTGGGGGTGGCGATTTTGGCGGTGTGCCTGACGCTGGGATGCGCCCTTTCCTGTGTAGGGAAACGGGCGGACTGCCGGGCGGCGGTGGGGGCCACATCCCCGGCGCTGCGGGGGCTGATGGTCCTTCCCGCCCTGGGCTACCTGCTGGCCGGGGCGACGCTGGTGGAGGAGCAGCTCCCCTACTTCCCCGCCGGGGCCTCCACCCTGCTGGCCCTCTACCTGCCCCTGCTGCTGGGGGTGGTGCTGGTGGTCAGCGGGGCGGACTGCTGACAATCCTGTGGAAACCGGACTCCGGTCAGCGGAAGCCGGGAACCCTGGCCATGGTCGCCATGCTGCCCGGCTTCGCCTGCTGCCTGATGCTGGTGTATCTGTACCATGAGAACGCCAACAACCCGGTGGTAGCCGCCTTCGCCTGGCCGGAGCTTGCCATGGTGGCGGCTATCCTGGCCTGGTACCGTCTGGCCAGGTTCGCCTTTCAGCCAGAGGGCTGCACCCTGCCATGCTGGTTCTGCCTGCTGGCCATGGCCCTCCAGCTCACTGTTCTGCCGGATGAATGGGGGACGCCCTTCCGGCTGGTGCTGGTGTCCAACCTGCTGTGGTTCGGCCTGCACCTCGGGCAGATGCTGGGGAGCATGACTGACGCCCCGGTTGGGGAGGAGCCCCCTGCGGAGCAGGACGGCGGCTCCTTCACGCCGCCGGAACAGGAGTAGCGTGCCTGCGTGTTGCCCCTTCGCCTCGCTCCGGGGCAATGTCATCACCTTAGGATACAATCTATCTTGGGTTGAGGGGAATCACATGGCTTCGCAGTCAGATTTCCACGACCAAAGGATAACAAAATTGCCGTCCGTTCCGCCGTAAGGCAGGAATGTGGGCGGCAATCCCCGCCAGCCGCCATCGGCGGCAGCTTTGGTGCGTGACAAGTTACCTCGTCTCTAACGGGATAGACCACCCGATTGAGGAACAAGGCGGAGCCGCCAGCGGGATACGGGGAGATTCTCAAGAGGGGGGCCGCAGGTCCCCCTCTTGAGTCGTCCTCTTTTGCTACTTTTCTCGACGAATCGAGAAAAGTAGGCCCCGCTTCCCTGGCAAGGGTAGGGAGCGCAGCGGAAATGCCGCTTGACGGCGAAGGCCGGGCAAAGCCTCGATAGCGAACGCTATCTGAGGAGACACCGCCGGAAGAAAAAACCTCTTCCCTTTTACCCACCTTTTCCAAGGAGGAAAGGCGGGCCGGGTGCACGCTGTGCGCCCCTACGGAGAACCGTGTAACGGAGTGCAACGCCCTTAAGGGAACCTCTAATAACAGCAGATTATTTTCCCACTTTTGAGAAAAGATG
>JAJQET010000176.1 GCA_021201515.1 Clostridiales bacterium
CCGTCTCGCTGCCGCCGAGGTAGGCCCGCAGGGTGATGATGCCATAGTCTTCGAGGGCGGAGCGGGTGGTTGTGTCAATCGCTTGTATGGTTCGTTCCCCCTTTTTTTCTCATTTAAAACAAAATGCGTACTGCGGGACGGCACCGGTTCTACGGCGGGCTGCGATGCCGTCACAGGCCGCTGGGCGCGGGCAGCCATGACCGCAGCATGCGTTCCGTTTTCTGTATTATACCACAAAAATCACCGTTTGTCAATATAATATCACCAAACGGAGAAAAGAGGACGAGACGCTCTGCGGCCCTGCCGCGATCCTCTGCCGAAGGGGGGAGAACGCTGGGCCGCCTGGTTGGTTTCACCGGAAAAATGGAAAAAACGAAGAGTGCTATATTGTCTTTTCCGCTCTCTGTGTTATAATATGAGGGATTGCGTCAGGATAAAAGGCCGCCCGAGGGGCCGTTTCGTTACAAGGAGACAGATTATGAATATTGCGATGATTTTTGCCGGAGGCAGCGGTGTGCGTATGGGCGCAGGGGTGCCCAAGCAGTTTTTGGAGATCAACGGGAAGCCTGTGGTGATTCACACCCTGGAGCTGTTCCAGTACCACGCCATGATCGACAAGATCTATGTGTCCGTGCTGGAGGAATATATCGACTATATGCAGGCGTTGGTGGAGGAGTATCACATCACAAAGGTGGCCGGCATTGTTCCCGGCGGGGAAACCGCCCAGGATTCCATCTACAATGCGCTGAAAAAGGCATCGTCGGAGAATCCGCCGGACTCCATCGTGCTGCTCCATGACGGCGTGCGCCCCTACGTTTACACCGATGTGATTTCTGACAACATCGAAGCGGTGAAAAAATATGGCAGCGCCATCACCGGCACGCCCAGCTATGAGACCGTGGTCATCAGCCGGAACGGGTCAACGGTGGACGACGTGCCCCTGCGCAAGGAGGTCTTTACGGCCCAGGCCCCCCAGTCCTTCTATCTGAAGGATATTCTGGAGGCCCACGACCAGATCCGGCTCATGCCGGGCCGGTATCAGGATATGGTGGACTCCTGCACCATCATGACCACCCTGGGCAAGCCCATTCACCTGGTCTATGGGAACCGGGGGAATATTAAGGTGACCACACCGGAGGACGTGTATATCTTCCGGGGGCTACTGCAATATAAGGAGAACGAGCAGGCATTCGGCTTCGGACTGACCAACCGAATCCAGGCGAAGATGAACCATTACCGCCGGAAGCGGAGCCGGGAGCAGGAGCCGATGGACTGAGAAAGCCGGACATTCACTCACGATTGACTTTTTTTCCGGTCCATGCTATGATAAACTAAATATTTGGGCGCATGATCATCTGGGCGCATTGCCCGAAAATGGAACCAAGGGGATGGGACGCCTTGCAGGAAGAAAAGGAACGGATGCTCTCTGCCGGAAAAACGAGAATCGAGAAGTGGGACCTGCTGCGGGCGCTGCTGATTTTTCTGGTGGTGCTGGGGCATCTGGTGGACTACTATGTGGGGGGCTCCGCCCAGATGCGGGGGCTGTTCCTGTTCATTTACAGCTTTCATATGCCCTGCTTCCTGTTTGTGGATGGCCTGTTCAGCAAGCACAACGTGGACGAAAAACGGTACAACCATATCTTTTCCTATCTGGTGCTGTACCTGGCGCTGAAAATTCTGATTTGCCTGGTGGACGGGCTGATCAAGCATCAGTTTTCCTTTTCCCTGCTGGGGGCGGATGGCGCCCCCTGGTACGGGCTGGCCCTGCTCTGGTGCAGCCTGATGACCATTTTTTTGAAGCGGTTTTCCCATAAATGGGTGCTGATCGGGGCGGTACTGCTGGCCTGCTTTGCGGGTTATGACGGCGATGTGGACGGTACGATGGTGCTGTCCAGGACGCTGGTGTTCTTCCCCTTCTTCTTTGCGGGCTACTGCCTTGACCCGGCAAAGGTGGCGGAAAAGCTCTCCGGTAAGTGGGTCAGGGTGCTGGGCCTGGCGCTGCTGGTGCTGCTGGGGGTGGTCTGCTTCTGCTGTACCGACGACATCTACTTTGTCCGGGCGCTGCTGACCGGCAAGAATCCCTTCCGAACCCTTGAGACGGGTTACGGCAGGGAGGAGCTGGTGTTCTACGGCTGGCTGCTCCGGCTGGGCTATTATGCCGTCGTTGCCGTCCTCTGCATGGCGGTGATGGCGGTGATTCCGAATCACCTCCGCCATGGGAAGGCGCTGACGGCTGTGGGCAGGCGTACGTTGCAGATTTATATCCTCAACCGCCCGGCGATTTATATCCTGTTCGATGGGCTGGGGCTGCATACTGCCTTGACAGCCATGGGGGTTAGCGATTTGGTCGTCCTTCCCCTTGCGGTGCTGCTGACCGCCATTTTGGCCCTGCCCTTCTGGGAGAGGCCCATCCGGGCGGTCATCTATCCCAAACTCCAGGAGCCGGGGGCAGACACAAAGGACTGAACCGGCGCCTGCCAGAGAGATATTTAGAAATAAGGAGCGAAAAGCAATGGGACGGTTTACCTTTTCCACCATCCTATATGTAGACAACGATGCGCTGTTTGACACTGCGCTGGCAAATCTGAAAGAAAACGGCCTGACGCCCGACACGGTGCAGCTGATCGTGGCGGATCCCCACGGCTCGGAGGAAATCCGGGCAGCCTGCGCGGGCCAGGACGGGATGCAATATCTTTCCGTGGCGGACGCGGAGGTGGCGGAAGCCTATCAGGCGGGGCTGCGCCTGGCGGAAGGAGACTATGTGAACTTTTCCCTGACCTCCTCCGGCTACGCCCGCCACACCTATGGGGATGTCGAAAAGGCGTTCCTCCGGTATCAAACGGACGTGGTGGCGCTGCGGGCCTATTTTGTCAGTGAGACAGGGGAGCGGAAGGCCTACGGCGGCTCCTGCAAGCCCCGCGTCAAGATGGAAAAAATCGACCTGACGGCGAACCCACACCGGATCCAGATTCTGCTCCAGGCCTGCTTCTTCCGGCGGGAGCGGGTTCCGGCCCAGGGGTTCCGGGTGGAGCTTCACGACGACGCCCTTTACCGGTTTGTGCTGGAGGCGCTGCTGGAGCAGCCGGTTTACACCTACCTGCGCTGCGCGGAGTACCGTTATACGGTGGCGCTGGAGGATAACACCTCTCTGAACCCCCTCCAGTACCATAAATGGTGGTACCATCAGTCTGTGAACGACTTTATGATTCCCCTGTTGCAGGAGGCCAAAGCGCGGTTTGAGCGGGTGCCGGAGTTCCTCCAGGTGGCCTGCTATTATCTGCTTTACGCAAAATTTAACTGCAATTACAACGACCGCACCAAGGGCATCCTGAAAGGGAAGCAGGAATCCTGGGAATTTCTGAACGAAACGTTCCACCTGGCGACCTATATTGACAACACGATTCTGATGGAGCGCAACATCACCAGCTTCACCCAGGCCAACCGGGCCATTCGAATGCTGCTGATTCGGGGCAAGGCGGAGGCGTTGGGCAAGGAACTGAAGGTGGTTGACACCAACTACTCCTATGTGGCGCTGATGGAGCCCAAGGACGGCCAACAGGACGAGGATTATGAAAATCATGCGGTGGTGCTCACCCGGAACGACCGGGAGCTGCTGCGGATTCGGGTCATGAACTACGAGGACGAGACGCTGCACATTGACGCCAACGTGGGCATGGCGGATTTCCTGCTGCCGGAGGAGTACGAGCTCTATGCCGTCTGCACCCGCAAGGGCGTGCAGGAAACCTTCCAGGCGGAGCAGGTTCAGGTTTTCCCGCTGGTGAAATGCTTTGGCGTCACCTTCCAGCGGAAGCACACAGTCCAGTTCCACATTCCGGTGAACCATGACCCGGTGCAGAAGATTCAGTTCTTCTATCGGTTCCGGGGGCGGGTCCATCAGTTCAGGATCACCTTTGACATCTATAACTCCAGGAT
>JAJQET010000294.1 GCA_021201515.1 Clostridiales bacterium
GAGATCCTCTCCGCCCTGCTGAACCAGACCTATGGGGAGCGGGGCAACCTGCCCAGGACGATTTACCTGCCCCTGGAGCCGGTGGCCAGAGAGAGCATGGAGCAGTGGTTCTCCGAAAACGGCGGGCACAAGGTGGAGCTGCTCCTCCCGAAGCGGGGGGAGAAGGCGCGGCTGGTGGAGATGGCCTGCAAGAACGCCCGGGACGAGGTGGAGCGGGCCACCACCAAGGAGGAGCATCAGAACAAACTGCTGGAGTTATTCGGCAATATGCTGGGGCTGGAGGACACCCCCCGCCGCTTTGAGTCCTACGACATCTCCAACACCGGCAGCGCGGACATCGTGGCCTCCATGGTGGTGTTCCAGGACGGAAAGCCGTTGAAATCGGCCTACCGCCGGTTCCGCCTCCGGGATATGGACGGGCCGGACGACTACGCTTCTCTCGACCAGGTGCTGAGCCGCCGGTTCCAGCGGTACCTGGACGGTGATGAGAAGTTCGCCCCCCTCCCCGATGTGATATTGATGGACGGCGGGCTGGGCCAGGTCCATGTGGCGGTGCAGGTGATGGAGCGGATGAATATCTCCGTCCCCGTGTTCGGCATGGTGAAGGACGACCGGCACCGCACCCGGGCCTTGGTGGCCCCGGACGGCCGGGAGATCGGCATCCAGCAGAACCAGAGCATCTTTGCCCTGGTGGGCCGGGTGCAGGAGGAGGTTCACCGCTTTGCCATCACCTACCACCGGGAGAGCCATGCGAAAAGCACCGTGGCCTCGTCGCTGGAGACTATCCCCGGCGTGGGGGAGGCCCGGCGCAAGGCTCTGTTAAAACAGTTTAAAACCATGAAGGCCATCCGGGCGGCCAGCTATGAGGAGCTGTGCCAGGTGGTGCCGAAGCCGACGGCCCTGGCGGTCTGGCAGCGGTTCCATCCGGCGGAGGACGCTTCGGACGGCGAAACGACAAAGGAGGAGTGACCCATGCGGGTGATTACCGGTACGGCCAGGGGCCGGAAGCTGGGGGAGCTGACGGGGAGCGATACCCGCCCCACCTATGACCGGGTGAAGGAAGGCATCTTCAACACCATTCAGTTTGACATTGAGGGGCGGAACGTGTTAGACCTGTTCGGCGGCACCGGGCAGCTGGGCATCGAGTGCCTGAGCCGGGGGGCGGCCCACTGCGTCTTTGTGGATCAGCGGCGGGACGCGGTGAAGCTCATCCGGGAGAACCTCCGGTCCACCGGGCTGGAGCAGAATGCCACCGTGCAGATGGGGGACGCCATCGCCTACCTGAACACTGCCAGGGAGAAGTTTCACCTGATTTTCCTGGACCCGCCCTATGATTCCGGCCTGCTGGAGGCCGCGCTGAAAAAGATTGCATCAATTGACATTCTGGCGGAGAATGGTATAATTATCTGTGAAAGCAGGTATGAGCAACAGCTGCCGGAGCTGCCGGAGCCTTATACCAGGAGCCGGGACTATAAGTACGGCAAGATCAAGGCCACATTTTACCGGAGGGAGACCCGGGGCTGACCGGCCCTGTTCCATGAAAAAAGACAAATTGGGGGAATTTGTATGGCAAACAGTGTAAAAGATTTATTGAACCAGCTTTATCAGATGATTGATGACGCCAAGAGTAGCTTTGGCGGCTCCTGCAAAATTGACCGGGATAAGGCGCTGGACATTTTGGACGAAGTGCGCAACAAATTCCCGGTGGAGGTGGAGCAGGCCCGGAAAATCGTCGCCACCCGGACGGAGTACCTGAATCAGGCCCAGGCTGAGGCTGAGAAGGTGCTGCGCCAGGCCCAGGAGGAGGCCGAACGCACCAAGCGCCAGGCCCAGGAAGAGGCCGACCGCATGGTGGACCAGAGCGAGATTCAGGTGCGCATCAACGCCAAGGTGAACGAGGTGCTGCGGGACACTGAGAAGCGCACCAGGGAGATGGTACGCCAGGCCCAGGAGCGGGGCCAGGAAATCGCCGCCCAGACGGAGAAGCAGACCGCCGAGGCCAAGGCCGCCGCCAACACCTACTGCGACGAGAGCTTGCGCCACAGCGAGGAGGCCCTGACCCAGGCCCTGACGGAGATTCGCCAGGCGCGGGTGAAGTTCAACCAGATCTCCGGGGCGGGGGGACAGGCCCAGGCCCCCAAAAAGGTGCCCTACGATGCGGAAAAGGACGAGGCGTAAAACATTCTGCGCAGGTCAACAGAGACAAAAGCTGCCGGTCCCACAAGGGGCCGGCAGTTTTTTGCGCGGTTATGGGCGGCCTTCGGCCCGCTCCAGCCCCTCCGCGACGGCCAGAGCCGCCGCCTGAATCCCCTCTGCAATCAGGGGCAGCGGCAGGGAGGGGACGCCGGGGCGGTTCAGCACCTGCTCGCAGGCGTAGGGCACATGGAGGAACCCGCCTTGCAGGTGAGGGTACCGCTCCTCCAGCAGCCGCAGCAGGCAGTACATGGTGGTGTTGCAGACGTAGGCCCCCGCCGAGTAGGACAGGCTGGCGGGAATCCCGGCCCTTTGGATGGCCGCCACCATCTCCTTCACCGGTACGGTGGCAAAAAAGGCCGCCGGACCCTCCGGGCAGATGGGGACGCCGCCGTATTGGACGCCGTCGTTGTCCGGAAGGGCGGCGTCCTTCCAGTTGATGGCCACCAGCTCCGGGGTCAGCCCGGTGCGCCCGCCCGCCTGACCGATGCACAGCACTCCGTCCGGCCGCACCTCCTCCACCGCCTGGGCCAGCAGTTCGGCCACCCGGTCATAGGCCACCGGCAGCCGCCGTTTGACCAGACGCACCCCCGACCCCTGGTCAGGGAGCAGGGTCAGCGCCTCCCAGGAGGGGTTCAACGTGTCCGCCCCGAAGGGGGCGAAGCCGGTCAGCAGAATGGTTTTCATGGACATACTCCTTCCCTTTGCAGAAAAAGCCCTCCGACAGGGGAACTCCCCCGGCGGAGGGCCTTCGTTTGGGCTATGTTACTGGGCCGCCTTCTGTTCCTCAGCGGGGGCGCGTCCGGCCTGAATCTTGTCAAAGATCCAGGTGACCAGCAACACCACCAGCACGGCGAACAGGGTGGACACCAGACGGAACACACCGTACCAGATGCGGGCGGTGGAGTTCAGGGTGCAGGCCACCAGAATCAGCGTCACGCAGCCGATGCGGGCGTTGATGTAGGGCACCTTGGCGGCCTTGCACAGGAACAGGGTCAGCACCACACCGACGACGATCATCAGCATTTCCACCCAGTCGTTGCCGATGACGCAGTCCAGGGCGATGATGACGATGGCGACAATGCCGCCGATGGCGGTGATGATCAGACGGTTGATGCCTGCCTTCAGGCTGACCTTGGTGTTGTCCTGGCAGCACAGGAAGCAGGAGATGCAGCAGGTCATCTTTTGAATGATTTCCAGGGAGTAGTTCCCCCAGGTGAACTTGATGCCTGCCACGTCGGACAGCAGCATGGACGCGGTGTAGCAAATCAGCACGCACACCGCCATGCGCACGTCCAGCAGGGTGACGGTCAGTTTCTCTGTCTCTGGTTTCATGGCGTTTATTCTCCTCCGTTTTTTCGTTACCCAACCGGCAGGAACCTGTTGACGGCGATCAGACGGGGGAGCATCGCACGAACAGAACCCTTTTCAAGCACGTCGGGCAGTATTCTGCGCCGGCCCTCAGGCCGGGATAAGCAGTGAGCCTGGATTGTGGGGATTTGGGGCGTGACAGCCCCGCACTCCCTTACAGTGCCTGATGGTGAAACCGGTTTCCTTACAGGGCCTTGACGATCTCGGCGGTGTCCATGGCGATCATCAGCTCCTCATTGGTGGGGATGACCAGCACCCGCACCTGGGAGCCTGCGCCGGAGATGTCTACCTCGGCGCCCCGGAGCTGGTTCTTCTCCTGGTCGATGGGGGCGACGCCCATGAACTCCAGGCCGGAGG
>JAJQET010000098.1 GCA_021201515.1 Clostridiales bacterium
ATCCGTTTACCTCTATCGCTTCGATAAGCCAGTTATCATATAATTTACCTCCTGAGTTCTATAGATGTTTTAAGAGTGGCGTTTTGGGGGATATTTCCCCGATTCAAGAATTGGCGTTTTCGGATTTTTTCAAATAGGAGCAGCCTCAATGAAGCGGAGTTTTCGGGACTGTTCCATTTGAAATTTTGGAATTTTCCCAATTCAAGCGTGAGTTTTACCGCTCCACGCTGTGTTGGTGTGTTCTGGCAGGCTGTCGCCGCTGGGGGGGTGTCCCTTTCCTGAATCACCCTTCGCAGGAAGTCCGCCACCCGCTCCGGAGCCTTCTTTACAGCGGCGTGATAGTCCTGCACTTGGTCGAGCAGCTTCTCATACCTCCGTTTCCAGATACCTGCATCCTTCTGGGCACGAGCGACCTTTTCCTCTAGTTCCGATACCCTACAATCAGCAGTCACGCCCTTCTTGGCAAGCTCCTTGAGTTCTTTGGCCTCATCGGGGGCAAGAGCGATATTGCCTGCCAGTGTTTTCTTCCCCATTGAATCGATCTTCATAAAGGTCATAGACTGCGTGCGGAGCGCCTGTTCCGCTTTGGACATCTTCTTTTCGGCGGCATCGGCGGCTTTCTCTGCCTTGCGGGTGCTGCTCTCCATTTGCTGGATGGCTGTATGACCGGAGGTAAGCTGTTGCTGTACTGCTACCAATTCAGCACCGGATTGTTGAATCTGTTCGGTCAGGCCCTCCAGCCGCTTCTCCTCCTGCATGACCTTGAACTGGGTCACGGTCAGATGCTCCTCACTGCTGCCACGTTCGCCCCGTTCCACATCGGTATAACCGGCGGCCCTCATGTGATGAAAGAAATCGTCCTGCAACACAGAGTAGGATTTCTTCAAGACCGGCTTGCCGTTTCTCTGGAGAATGGGATTCCCAGCCTCGTCCAGCGCAGGCTTGGACAGCCACTTCTTACTGCTGCTGACCTGCATAATCGTCTCCTTGACGGTGCCGACCAGCACCTTGTTCTTGCACCGCTTTGACCATAGAATTTGCTTCTCCACACCGGAATATAAACGACGTGGAGATGGTAGTGATACACGTCCTGCCCAAGCGCCTCAGACATGGCCCGGTTGCGCTCATCGGCGTGCATGACGACGGAGAGGATATACTGCTCACCGTCCACGATGTCCACGGCGGCTTGATAGGCGTCTGCGTAGAATTGCCTGGCGTATTCGTAGCCGCCGTGATTGTGGAAATAAGTGGAATTGACGTCGAAAATCAGTTCCCTAAATAGACAGGCATCGGCTTTCAGCCCACGGGTGGAAATATTCTTTTCCTCGACCATCTCATCAAAGATTTCCTGATAGGAGCCGGACGGCGTTTTGAAATGGACATTCAACGGGGCGCGTTCCGGGACGATGTCCTGGTTGACGTAGGATTCCTTTTCCCGTTCGTTGTGCCGCTGGACGTTGCCGATTTGATTTTTTGTCAGGTTGGCGTTCCTGGCCGTGGTGCGATGCACCTCATCGTTTCTTGCGATAAATATCACCTTTACCTTTCTTGTATTACACGTTTGTATTACACGGGGGACACTTCTGCGGAAGTGTAATAACCCACTAATAACACTTTCAGACCAGCGGTCTGCAAAGTGCCGTGGGCTCCGCCTCGGCGGAGTAGCGTCTCGGCACGCTCGCTGCGGCTCGTGTCCGAGGGGGAAAGGGGGTTTTGCCCCTGTTGTCTGCGGACAACACCCCAGCAAAGGGCCTGCCACCCTCTGCACTCTCCGCCCAAAGGCTTCGCCTCTGGACACTGACCAGAGAGGCTGCACCCCTCTGGACTCCGGCACAAGGGGCCTGCCGCCTTCTGTACTCCTGCCCGAAGAAACCGCCCTCGCAATTCTGCGGAATTGATTAGGCGGTTCCTCTGCTTTTCCTTGTCTGCTCGCACAGGAGCGTGGCACGCTCCTGTTACAGTTCCCAGGGAGGAACAGTCCAACGGAAGCGCTGCAGACCGCCCCGACGGTCAAGGTATTCCTGCTGGGCCTGCTCCCGCTGTTCCTTGGTGGGCACAGGCAGTTTTATATAGTCACAGCGAGTAAACCTGCCATTCAGCATGGCGTCTAACTTCCTCTTACCAAAGAGATTTGTTGTTGCGGGCCGCAGGGAAGAACATGACAAATAAAAAGAGCGCTATCGGACTTGTTTGATAACAAATCAGATAGCGCTCTGAAACTGTGAATTACGAAAAGGCCGCACGGGAAACCAACAGCGCTGACGCAGCCCTTCCTTAACGCACAAAGGTACCGCTATACCGAATCTCTTAAATACTGCCCGAATTTTTCAAAATTCAACCGGAACGTAATGGTATCATAGACGCCGCCACGGACGGCGCGATTGCCAATGATGCGATTGCACTCCGCAAAACCCAGCAATGCGGCGACATGAATCATGCGGAGATTCCCCGACCATGTTTGCAAATACAGTTCCCGGATACCGTCGTCCAGATGGTACTGAATCAACGTAGCCAGGATTTGCCTGCCCAGCCCTCTGTTCCAATAGCTGCTTTCGCAGATGTCAATACCCAGCGCATTGCGCTTGCCGTTCTTTACCCAGCGATAATCCGCGTCAATGCAATAGGTATTCACCCGGCCAATATGGACGCCATCGGCATCCACCTCAAACTGCCAGCGGTGTTCGCTGTCCGGTTTCGCCGCAGCTTCCCGGACAGCCTTTAACAGCTCCGCCCGGCAGATTTGGGGGTCGATTGGCTCCATCGGCTTGTCCGGAGCATCCCAGTCGCCCCAGGCTGTTTCCTCCGTCAGCCAGCGGATGCGGTCTGGAATGTCGCGCTCCGTCAGGTCACGAAGGACTGCGTTTGTAGGTATAGGTGAACATTGGGGCTTATTCCCACTCAATCGTCGCCGGCGGCTTCGACGTAATATCATACACGATCCTGTTAATATGTTTCACCTCATTCACGATCCGCACTGAAACGGTATCCAGCGCCTCATAGGGGATCCTGGCCCAATCGGCGGTCATGAAGTCGCTGGTGGTGACCCCCCGCAGGGCCAGGGTGTAATCATAGGTACGCCCGTCGCCCATGACGCCCACGGAATGAGTGTCGGTCAGCACGGCGAAATACTGGTCAATCTGGCTGTCCAGCCCGGCCCTGGCAATCTCCTCCCGGAAGATGGCGTCGGCCTCCCGGAGTACGTCCGCCTTCTCCCTGGTGATGTCGCCGATGATGCGAATGCCCAGCCCAGGTCCGGGGAAGGGCTGGCGGGACACCAGATAATCCGGCAGGCCCAGCTCCCGGCCCAGCTGCCGCACCTCATCCTTGAAGAGCATCCGCAGCGGCTCGATGATCTCCTTGAAGTCCACATAGTCCGGCAGGCCGCCCACATTGTGGTGGCTCTTGATGACGGCGGCGTCGCCCTTGCCGGACTCGATAACGTCGGGATAAATCGTCCCCTGCACCAGGTAGTCCACAGAGCCGATTTGCTTGCCCACCTGCTCAAAGACACGGATGAACTGCTCTCCGATGATTTTCCGCTTCTGCTCCGGGTCGGTGACTCCGGCAAGCTCCCGGAGGAACCGCGCCTCCTCGTTCATGCGCACCAGATGGATGTTCCACTTGGCAAAGGCGGCCTCCACCTCGTCGCCCTCGTCCTTGCGCATCAGGCCGTGGTCCACAAAGACGCAGGTCAGCTGGTCGCCTACCGCCTCCGCCAGCAGCGCCGCCGCCACGGAGGAGTCCACGCCGCCGGACAGGGCCAGCAACACCTTGCCGTCTCCGACCTTTCCCCGAATAGCCGCGATGGCGGTTTTGCAGTAATCCCCCATGGTCCAGTCGCCCTGTGCGTGGCAGACCCGGTAGAGAAAGTTGTGCAGCATTTGGGAGCCGTGCTCCGTATGGTTGA
>JAJQET010000299.1 GCA_021201515.1 Clostridiales bacterium
CCAACGGCAGGGACGTGGGCGGCAATCGTCGCCAGCCGCCATGGGCGAAAGTCTCAGCAGGTATCAAGTCACATCGTCTGTTGTCTGCGGAGCCACGGAGCGGCGGAGACAAGGCGCTAGCCGGTTGTGGGATAGGAGAGGGATTCTTAAGGGGGAGCGAGGCCCCGAGCTTCCCCTTAAGCCGCCTTCTTTCCCCCATTTCTTGGCGGCGCAATTTACGGCGTCCAAAAATGTGCCGGGGGCACATTTTTAGCCGGAAACCGATGCCAGCTATGCTGGCGAGGGTCACTGACCGAAGAGGATACCGTAAAGGGTTAGCAGGCGGTAGTCAGTCCCGCCCGGAGGGCAAAACGTAGTTCCTTCAACTTTCCTTGTCTAAGGAAACCAGCCCCGCCGGGAGCGCAAAAACCTTTTTCCCTTTCACCCACCTTTTCTAAGGAGGGAAGGTCAGCCGGGCGCACACTGTGCGCCCCTACAGAAAGACGGAAAGCGCAGACATAACTTTAAGCGGAAATCAAACTCCTCTGCCGTTATCTGCCTCAGGAGTGCAACTCCCCCTAAATTGATGACATTGCCATGGAAGGAGGTCAACGCTGCGTGAACAAACAACATCGGAAGGACGGGCCCTTTCCCCACAGCCTGCGCTTCAAATTCATCGTCTCCTACATCGTCATCATCGTTGTGCTGCTGGTGCTGCTGAACACCTACCCCATGCTGGCCACCCAGAACCTGATCTTCCGGAACAAGCAGAGCACCCTGGAGAGCCAAACCTCTGTTATGGCCTCCTATCTGTCCGAATTGCAGGAGCTACAGGTTGACGGCGTGGCCCAGGTCATGACAGCCCTGAACGACGACGGTCTGACCCGTGTGCTGGTGACAGACGACAGCGGCCTGATTCTGTACGACACCGCCTCAGACGATACTGACAGCACCCGCTATGCCCTGTTCGCGGAGATCACCCAGGCGCTGGCAGGGAACGTGGTCTTTCAGAGCATCTATCGGGACGGGGCCTTCCGCAGCGGAGCTGCCTCCCCGGTGGTGTACCGCAACGTCATCATCGGCGCGGTCTATGTGTACGAATATGATGTGGACCAGGCGGAAATGATACAGGGCCTGCAGGACAACCTGTGGAAGCTGTCCGTCCTGTTCTTCGCCATCGCCGTGCTGTTCAGCATCTTCCTGAGCCACCAGATGACCAGCGGCGTCAGCCGCCTGCTGTCCGGCATTGCGGTGCTGCGGGAGGGGGAATACCAGCACCGGGCGGACATCCGGGGCAAGGACGAGCTGGCCCTGCTGGCCGAAGAAGTCAACGAGCTGGCGGAGCGGCTGGAACAGACTGACGAGGTACGGCGGCGCTTTGTGTCCGACGCCTCCCATGAACTGAAAACCCCTCTGGCCTCTATCCGCCTGCTGACCGACTCCATCCTGCAAAGCGACCAGATCGACATGGCCACCACCAGAGAGTTCGTGGCCGACATCGGGGACGAGGCCCAGCGCCTGAGCCGCATCACCGAGGCCCTGCTGGTGCTGACCCGGCTGGACGACGCCCAGGAGGTGCCCTCCGCCGTGCTCGATCTGCGGGATTCCGTGCGGGATGCCGCCCATCTGCTGGCGCCGGTGGCCCGGGAACGGGATGTCACCATTCGGCTGGAGCTGGAGGAGCGGTGCCCTGTGCGGTCCAATGAGGACGACCTGTACCAGATTCTCTTCAACCTGATGGAAAACGCCGTGAAATATAACCTCCCCGGCGGCAGCGTCACCGTCTCCGCCTGGCAGGCGGAGGGCAAGGTGCAGCTTCGGGTGGAGGATACCGGCATCGGCATCCCGGAGGCGGACCGGGACAAGGTCTTTGACCGGTTCTTCCGGGTGGACAAGGCCCGCTCCCGGGCCGCCGGGGGCACCGGGCTGGGGCTGTCCATCGTTGCGGACACAGTGCGGCGCTGGGGCGGGGACATCACCCTGGCCCCGGCCAAGTGCGGGGCACCTGGTTCCTGGTCACCTTCCCGCTGGCACAGGAGGAGGCATCGTCATGAAGAAATGCATCTGCGGGCTGTGCGCCCTGCTGCTGGCCCTCTCCCTCTGCGGCTGCGGCGGCAGCGCGCAAACGGAAACAGGAACGGCACTGTCCCTCTACTTCCTCTCCGCCGAGGCGGAGACGGGGAGCATTTATAACAGCGACGCCTCCCTGGCCGTGGACACGGAGGACAGCGAGGAGGCTGCCCGCCAGCTGGTGGAGGCCCTGCTGGCCGGCCCGGAGCTGACCACCCAGACCTCCCCCTTCCCGTCCTCCGTCCGGCTGCTGAGCTGCACCCTGTCCGACGGCGTACTGACCCTGAATTTCAGCGAGGAATACGGCAGGCTGTCCGGCAGCGCCCTGACCGCCGCGATGATGATATGATCCACCAGTTTGATCTTCAAATCACGCAAAATCTGTTCCAGCCTTTCGGTGGTGTCCAGATCGGCCTGCGACGGCTGATTCGATGTGCTGATATGGCAATGGGACAGGACGACCCCGGCAGCGCCGCTTTCCAATGCCAGCTTCACGATGCTTCCACATTCCAGCTGAACGGTGTACAGCTCACCCTGGGCCAAATGGTGGCAGGCCTTGACCCGGTTCTCCCCGTCCAACAGGATCAGATAGATCTGCTCCCGCTGTGCGGAAAAGTAGTACGGGCGCAGATAGTCGATTGCGTCCTGGGGGGTTCGGAGTATCTCCCCCCGCTTCTGCGCATCACTGTGGCAGCGCTCCAGTACGGCGACAATCAGCTGGATAAAACAGATCAGCCCCTCGTCCATCCCCTCCACCTGCTTCAGGGCAGCGGGCGAGGCGCGGAGAACACTGCTCAGGGTTCCAAAGGATGCCAGCAGTCGCTCCGCCAGCGGCCCGGCCTCCGTCCTCCTGCCGCAGCTCCGGGTGATCATTTCCTCCAGAAGTTTGCGCTGCCGCTCCTGTTCCTGTTCCTGCTCCTGCTCCATTTTACTCTCCCTTTCCCCCATGCGTTTGCGGCGGCCCGTTACAGGGTCTGTCCCTCCACCAGTCCGTTCCACAGCCGGTAATAGATGCCCTTTTGGGCCAGCAGCGCTTGATGGCTGCCCTCCTCCTCAATGCCCCGCTTGCCCAGCACCAGGATGCGGTCGGCATTCTTGATGGTGGTCAGGCGGTGGGCGATGGTCAGGGTGGTGCGGCCTTTCGCCAGCTTGTCCAGGCTCTGGCCCACCAGCGCCTCGCTCTCGTTGTCCAGGGCGCTGGTGGCCTCATCCAGGAGCAGGATGGGCGGGTTCTTCAAAAAGACCCGGGCGATGGAGAGGCGCTGCTTCTGTCCGCCGGACAGCTTCACACCCCGCTCGCCCACATAGGTGTCGTAGCCGTCCTTCAGCTGGAGGATGAACTCCTCCGCGCCGGCCAGCCGGGCGGCCTCCTGAATTTCCTCCCGGGTGGCCTCCGGCTTGCCATAGGAGATGTTCTCCGCCACGGTGCCGCTGAACAGGTACACGTCCTGCTGCACCACACCGATGGATTTCCGCAGGCTCTCCAGGGTCACATGGCGGATGTCCTGGCCGTCAATCAGAATCTGGCCGTCGGTCACGTCGTAAAACCGGGGAATCAGGTTGCACAGGGTAGTCTTGCCCCCGCCGGAGGGACCCACCAGCGCCAGATTCTCCCCTGGGCGAATATTCAGCTCCACATGGCGCAGCACCTTGTTGTGGTCGTCCGGGTACTCAAAGCTGACATCGTGAAAGACGATACCGCCCTTCGTCACCTCCAGGGACACGGCATCCTCGGCGTCTTTGATTTCGATGGGGGTGTCCATGATCTCCAAAAACCGCTCAATGCCGGTCATGCCCCGCTGGAACTGCTCGGCAAACTCCACGATGCGCCGGATGGTGGCAATCAGGGTGGAGA
>JAJQET010000327.1 GCA_021201515.1 Clostridiales bacterium
GCTTCGCCCTGGCGCTGGTGCTGCGCCCGGCGGATGCGGCGGCGGGGGCGAAAACCGGTCTGAACCTCTGCGCCCAGGTGGTGCTGCCCTCCCTGTTCCCCTTCTTCGTGCTGTCGGCGCTGGTGACGGAGCTGGGGCTGGGCAGCGCCCTGGGGCGCTGGTGCGGCCCGGTGATGGAGGCCATCTTCGGCGTCAGCGGCGGCGGCGCAGCGGCGCTGCTGCTGGGGCTTATCGGGGGATACCCCCTGGGAGCCAGGACGGTGGCCCAGCTCTATGAGCAGGGGCAGCTCTCCCGGCAGGACGGGGAGCGGCTGCTGCTCTTCTGCAACAACGGCGGCCCCGCTTTCATCCTCAGCGTGGCGGGGGCCGGCGTGCCGGGCAGCGTGCAGGCGGGATGGCTGCTGCTGGGCGTCCACATCGCCAGCGCCCTGTGCTGCGGCCTGCTGGGGCGCTGGCTTAGGCCGGGGACGGAGCCTGTCCCCCCATCCCCCGGCAGCGCCCCCACGGTGCGCAGCGTCCGGTTCTCCCAGGCGCTTACCAACGCCATGGGCAGCGCGGTGCAGTCCTCGCTGAACGTGTGCGCCTGTGTGGTGCTGTTCGCGGTGATTCTGCGGCTGGCACGGCTGTTCGGGCTGCTGCGGCCGGGGATTGGGCTGCTGGAGGCGTTTGGTATGGACGCCGTCTGCGCCGAGGCCCTGCTCAGCGGCATGGTGGAACTGACCAACGGGGTGGCCCTGCTGGAGGGTGCGTCGGCATACAGCGCCGTACCGGTGGCCGCCTTCCTGCTGGGCTTCGGCGGGCTGTCCATTTTCTGCCAGACCGCCTCCATGCTGGCCACCAGCGGGCTGTCGCCGGTGTGGTGCCTGAAGGGGCAGCTGCTTCACGGCTGTATCTCCTTTGTGTTGGCTGCGGCGGCGGTGCAGCGGTTCCCCCAGGCAATCACCACGATGGCCTCCACCTCTGCGGGGGAAACTTCCGCCGCCGTCCTGCCGCCGCTGCTGGGGCTGGGGGCCTGGTGCGGTATTTTGGGGATTTTTGTGCTTTTTCGGAAAAGAGGTAGCTTTTTTCCGAAAAAAGCGGCATGATAAGGATATTCAGTTTCAGAGAAAGAGAGGCCCTTTATCATGCTGTTTCGCAAAGATATTGAACCGCGCTGCCAATACTGCGCCAGGGGAGAGCTGCTGAAGGACGAGCAGATCGCCTGCCCCAAAAAGGGGATTGTCTCCCCCGGCTAT
Source organism: Clostridiales bacterium (assembly GCA_021201515.1). GTDB lineage: Bacteria > Bacillota > Clostridia > Oscillospirales > Oscillospiraceae > Onthomonas. The sequence goes on from JAJQET010000327.1 coordinate 1,236, forward strand.
CACTGCTTCCGTTTTCAGTATGACCCCCTGAAGCGGGTGCCGCCTCAGTCGGCTGTTCCTGATTTTTCCAAATTTTCCGACGAAGATTTCACCCTTTGAGGTTCCCGGAGTATGTTTCCCGGAGAAGTGGGCAAAGTAACGGTGTACAAACCGTGCCACCGCGCGGAAACGAGGGAGGATTTGCCATGTTGGATAAAACTGCTTTGACCCTGGCCATTATCGGCGGGCTGAACTGGGGGCTCATCGGCCTGTTCCGGTTCGACCTGGTGGCCTGGCTGTTCGGCGGCTCCGGAACCGTGCTCAGCCGTCTGGTGTATGGGCTGGTGGGGCTGGCCGCAATCTGGTGCATCTCGCTGCTCTTCCGGGACAACGATACGGTCCGGCAGGAACACGCCACCTGATGTCTTTCGCCGGGCGTTTCCGGCAGCTGCTGCGCGTCCTGATGGGCGCGCAGTTTTTTTGCGCTACCCTCTTGACAGAATACCCCCACAGGGTATATACTATTGTTGTCTAAAAAATACCCCCAAGGGGTATCCAACAGAAAGGAGTGGGCCGCATGGAGGAGCATTGCTGCTGTGAACGCAAAAAGGAGCGCTCCCCGGAGGAGCATCGGGACATGATCAACCGTCTGAGCCGCATCGAGGGCCAGGTGCGGGGGCTGAAACGGATGGTGGATGAGGACTGCTACTGCGTGGACATCCTGACCCAGGTCAGCGCCACCACCGCCGCCCTGAACAGCTTCACGAAAGAGCTGCTGTCCACCCACATCCGCACCTGCGTGGCGGAGGATATCCGGGAGGGGAACGACGAAAAGGTGGAGGAACTGGTGAAAACCCTGCAAAAGCTGCTGAAATAGGGCACCGAGCGTTAGAAAGGAACCGTTATGAAGCAAAAGTTCAATGTATTCGGCATGAGCTGCGCCGCCTGCCAGGCTCATGTGGAGAAGGCGGCAGGCGGCCTGGAGGGCGTGGAGGACGCGGCCGTGAACCTGCTGGCCGGGACGATGGTGGTCACCTACGACCCGGACGCCCTGACCCCCCAGGACATCTGCGCCGCCGTGGAGAAGGCGGGCTACCGGGCCACGGTGGCCGGACAGGAGCAGAAGGGCAGGGCCGTCTCCTCCGCCCAGGTGGAGGCTCAGGCCCGGAAGGAGGAGATGAACAAGGAGCTGCGGTGGATGAAAACCCGTCTGATCATCTCCGTCTGCTTCCTGATTCCGCTCGTTTACGTCTGCATGGGGCATATGTTCGGCGCGCCGCTGCCCTCCTTCCTCACCGGGGTGGAGAACAGCATGACTTACTCCCTGCTCCAGTTCGTGCTGGTGCTGCCCATTTTGTACGTCAACGATAAGTATTTTAAGGTGGGCTTCCCCGCCCTGTTCCGCAAGGCCCCCAACATGGACTCGTTGGTGGCCCTGGGGGCCGCCGCCTCCCTGCTATACTCCCTCTACGCCATGTTCATCGTCGGCTGGGCATTGGGCCACGGCGATCTGGAGCTGGCGGAGGAATACCACATGAACCACCTCTATCTGGAGAGCGTGGGCATGATTCTGACCCTGGTGACGGTGGGGAAGTTCCTGGAGACACGGAGCAAGGGCAAGACCAGCCAGGCCATGGAGCGGCTGATGGACCTGGCCCCCAAGACCGCCACCCGGCTGGAGGACGGAGTAGAATCTGTCGTTCCGGTAGAGGATGTGCAGCCAGGGGACACCCTGCTGGTGCGCCCCGGCGAGGCCATCCCGGTGGACGGGGTGGTGCTGACCGGCGCCTCCGCCGTGGATGAGAGCGCCCTCACCGGGGAATCCATCCCCGTGGAGAAGGGCGTTGGGGACAGCGTCTCCGCCGCCACCATCAACAAGAACGGCTCCTTCACCTTCCGGGCCACCCGGGTGGGGGAGGACACCACCCTGTCCCAGATCATTCATCTGGTGGAGGACGCCTCCGCCAGCAAGGCCCCCATTGCCAAGCTGGCCGACAAGGTGGCGGGGGTGTTCGTGCCGGTGGTGCTGTGCATCTCGCTGGTCACCTTCATCGTGTGGATGCTGGCTTCCGGCAGCGTCTCCAGCGCGTTGATCTCCGCTGTGGCGGTGCTGGTGATCTCCTGCCCCTGCGCCCTGGGGCTGGCCACGCCGGTGGCCATCATGGTGGGCACCGGCAAGGAGGCGGAGCTGGGCGTCCTGTTCAAGTCCGCCGAAGCCCTGGAGAGCCTCCACAACGTGAACACCGTGGTGGTGGACAAAACCGGCACCCTGACCGAGGGCAAGCCGGTGGTCACCGACCTGGCGCCGGCGGAGGGTGTTTCCCAAGAGGAACTGCTCCGGCTGGCCACCTCTCTGGAGGCCCCCTCAGAGCATCCTCTGGCGGAGGCCATCGTCCGGGCCGCCAGGGAGCGGGGCCTCGCTACCGCGCCGGTGGAGGACTTCTCCGCCCAGCCCGGCCGGGGCCTTCGGGCCTCTCTGGAGGGGAAACGGTACCTGGCGGGCAATCAGGCGCTGATGGAGGCGGAGGGCGTCGCCGTCCCCGACGGGGCGGGGGACGCCCTGGCGGAGGCGGGAAAGACCCCGCTGTACTTCGCCGCCGACGGCAGGCTTCTGGGCATCATCGCCGTGGCGGATGTGCCCCGCAGCGACAGTAAGGCCGCCGTGGACGCCTTCCGGGA
>JAJQET010000194.1 GCA_021201515.1 Clostridiales bacterium
TGCGCCTTCCTGCGCCGGCAGAAGCTGGTGCGGGCGGGGGTGTTCGCCTACTCCCAGGAGGAGGGCACCCTGGCGGCCAGGATGCCTGACCAGGTGGATGACCTGGAGAAGGAGCGCCGCCTGAACCTGCTGGTGGACGTCCAGAGCGATGTGATGGACGAGTACAATGAAAGCCGCCTGGGGGAGACGGTGGAGGTGCTGGTGGAGGGCTTCGACCCGGACATGGGCTGCTATGTGGGCCGCACCTACGCCGATGCCCCGGACATCGACGGTCATGTATACTTCACGGTGGCCGGACGGCCGGAACCGGGCACCTTCCTGCCGGTGCTGCTCACCGGCACGGTGGAGGGCGACCTGATGGGGGAGGCCGTGGACAGCGAGGAGGAATGAGCTGTGAATCTGGCAAATAAAATCACGATGGCGCGGGTCTGTCTGATCCCCGTCTTTGTGATATTCTGTTATTGGGAGTTCCCTTACCACCGGTTGGCAGCCCTGGCGGTGTTCATCATCGCCAGCATCAGCGACTATATCGACGGCCGCCTGGCCCGGAGCCGGGATATGGTCACCGACTTCGGCAAGTTCATGGACCCCATTGCGGACAAGATGCTGACCATGTCCGCCCTGTGTATGTTCGTGGGCTGGGGGCGCACCCCGGCCTGGGTGCTGCTGCTGATTTTGTCCAGGGAGTTCGCCGTCTCCGCCCTGCGGCTCATCGCAGTGGACGAGGGCAAGGTCATCGCCGCCGCCTGGTCCGGCAAGGTGAAAACCGCCTCCACCATGGTGTGCATCATTCTGATGCTGGCGGTGACGGAGTCCACCGTTCTGGACTTCCTGTGCAATCTGGTGATGCTGGTGACCACGGTGTACTCCGGGGTGGAATACTTCGTGAAGAACAAAGAGGTCATGAACTGGTCCGACGTGTGACCGGACTGCGGCTTTCCCGCAGATTTTTCCGAAAAGTGCGAAAAATGTGGTTGACAAGGGGAAAAGCTGTGCGGTATAATTGTATGTGCGTTATGGCGCACTCAGGGGTTCGTTTGCCCTGTTCCCATTTGGTTGCTGCCGCCGGAGGGCCGCCGCCCGCCGGCTGGTTGAGCTTGAGAAGAAGCGAGGTGTAAATCATGGCTACGAAACGCACGTATCAGCCCCGTAAGCTCCACGCACAGAAGGTGCATGGCTTTCGGGCAAGAATGGCCACCAGGAATGGCCGTAAGGTGTTGGCCCGCCGCCGTGCAAAGGGCCGCAAGGTGCTGTCTTACTGAGGATACAGCATCCCAAATTTGCTTCGCAAGGGGTGGATGAGTCTGTTCTCGTCCACCCCTGTGACGCATTTTCCCCAAATTTGACCCCGGCGTTTACGCCTGGAGGGGTTTTCTCCTATGAAATATACCATATCCTTAAAATCGAACCGGGACTTTCAGCGGCTGTACCGCCGGGGCCGGAGCGTCGCCTGCCCCAACCTGGTGGTGTACGCCACCCGGAACCGGCTGGGCCGGAATCGGCTGGGGCTCACCGTCTCCACCAAGGTGGGGCACGCCGTGGTGCGCAACAAGGTGCGCCGCCGCCTGCGGGAAGCCTACCGCATCCACGAGGGCCAGTTCCGCCAGGGCTACGACCTGGTGGTGGTGGCCCGGGTCCGGGCCGCCTCCAGCACCTACCGCTATCTGGAGCGGGACCTGCTCCGGGCCGCGGAGCAGCTGAAGCTGCTCATCCCGCCTGAAAAACCGGAGGGGATGGCATGAAGCGGGTGCTGCTGGCGCTGATCGGGTTTTATCAGACCCAAATCTCCCCCGGCCTGCCGCCCCGGTGCCGGTTTATCCCCACCTGTTCGGAGTATGCCAGGGAGGCGGTGGAGAAGTACGGCCCCGCCAGGGGCAGCCTGCTGGCCGCCAAACGGCTGGCCAAATGCCAGCCCTTCCACCGGCAGAAGAGTATTGAGTATGACCCGGTGCCGTGAGACGGAATGAGCAATTCTATCATCCAACGATGGATGACATTTGCCGGAACCACAAGGCAACAGCTTCTAGTGAAAAGGGCAAACCGTAGTTCCTTTCTTTTTCCTTATCCAAGGAAAGAGCCCCCCATTTACGATCCTTTAAGGCCACCGCCTTTTATGGAAATACGCGCCCAAGGAGGCCAACTATGATCACCACCATCCTCCAGTTCTTTGGCGGGTTCCTGCTGTGGATGTGCAACTTCTTCCACAGCTACGCCCTGTCATTGATCGTCTTCACCCTGCTGACAAGGCTCGTTCTGTTCCCCCTGACGCTCAGGGGCAAGCGCAGCATGATGCAGATGAACGCCCTGAACGCCGAAGTCCAGAAGCTGCAAAAGCAGTACGGCAAGGACAAAGACCGCCTGAATGAGGAAACCCAAAAGCTCTATGAGCGGGAAGGGGTCAACCCCATGGGCGGCTGCCTGTGGTCGCTCCTGCCCCTGCCCATCCTGATGGCGCTGTACTATATCATCCGCCGGCCGCTGCTCTACATGATGGCCCTGACGGAGGACCAGGTCACCGCCGCCATCGAGGCCGTCCAGGCCCTGGGCTATGACCTGGGCTCCTCGGCCTATCAGGAGATTCACGCCGCCTCGCTGATGCAGAACAGCGAGGTGATGTCCGCCGTCCAGGCCGCCGTGGGCGACGGGGCGGACAAGCTCCAGGCCATCAACTTCAATATGCTGGGCATTGACCTGGCCCAGACCCCCACGCTGAAATTCTGGGAGAACTTTGACACCCTGGGTGTCTGGTGCTCCGTGGGCCTGTTCCTGATTCCCTTCGTCGTCACCGCCCTGAACTTTGGCTACACCAAGCTGAGCCAGAAGACCAACGCCATCAACGGCCAGCAGGCCCAGGCCAATGACAGTGCCAACGCCAGCATGAAGATGATGAACTATCTCATGCCCCTGATGTACCTGTGGTTCGGCTTTATCATGCCCGCCGGTATGTGCGTCTACATGGCCTTCTCCGCCATCTTCTCGGCGCTGCAGGAGCTGATCTGCGCCCGTATGCTGCGGAAGGACTTCGCCAAGATGGATGCGGAGCGGCAGCAGCGGGAGCTGGAGGCAAAGGAAGCGGAAAAACAGAAGAAGGCGGAGATCGCCGCCCGCCGGGCCGCCCAGGAAGAGGAGGCCAAAAAGAACCGCGGCAAGAAGCGTCCCAAGAAGGCCAAGAAGGGCGTCAAGGATCAGCCCACCCAGTTCAGCCGGGTGGGGGTGCGTTCCTACGCCCGCGGCCGGGCCTATGACCCCAACCGCTACCCTGTGACCCCCTACCGGGACCCCGCCGACGTGCTGGACGAGCAGCAGCTGGAGGCGGAGTACGCCAAGCGGGGGCATAAGCTGGAGCAGGCCGAGCCGGAGCCAGAGGATACGGCGCCGGAGGTCCTGACGACAGAGGCAGCCATTGAGGCCCCCCAGATGGAAGCGGCAGATGCCCCCGCGGAGGCTGCGGAAACCGAACCGACCAAATCCGCAGACGAGCTGTTTGCCGAGATTCAGCAGGATGCCGCCAGCCATCAGGATGACAAATCGGAATCCTGAGCGCCCTGCCCAAATTTGGAATGAAAGGACGATTGACCATGTCTACAAAGTATCTTGAAACAACCGGCAAGACAGAAGAAGAAGCCATCCAGAAGGCCCTGCGTCAGCTCCACCTGGAGCGGGACGAGGTCTCCGTGGAGGTACTGGCCCGGGCCAAAACCGGCTTTTTGGGCATTGGCTCCAGCCCTGCGAAAATTAAGGTCAGCTATGAGGTAGCGGACGAATCGGCCCCCCAGCCGGAGCCTGTGGCAGCCCCTGCCGCTCCCGCACCGGCACCCGCTCCCGCACCCGTGGCGGCGGAAAAACCCGCGCCGGTGAAGGAATCCCCCAAAGCGAAGGAATCC
>JAJQET010000215.1 GCA_021201515.1 Clostridiales bacterium
CTCTCAGGGGCCTCTATGGGGAGGCCGGGACTGTAAGCGGATGGCACTCTGGAGAAGTCCGTGCAAGACGCGGATGCCGAAGGTGCAATGCGGGGCGGACGCCCCTGCAAATCTCTCAGGCAAAAGGACAGAGCGGGAACCGGCAGTATCCAATGCGGATGGAGAGGGCGTAGCCCTCCGGGCCGGGTTCAGTTTGTCGCTTGAGGGCGAGCCTTCCGAAGGCTCGCCCTTTTGATTCCGCCCGCAGACCGGGGGGCGGGGGTGAGAACGCAGAAACGGAAAGAGAGGATTCCCAATGCTTGAACTGATTACCAACATCAACAGCGCTGTCAACAACGTGGTCTGGGGCTGGCCGGCCCTGATCCTGTTGGCCGTGGTAGGCGTACTGATGACCTGCCTGACAAAATTCTTCCAAATCACCCACATCGGCCACTGGATGAAGATGACCATCGGTGCCATCTTCCAGGATAAGGAGGTTGTGGGCCACACGAAGGACAAGTCCATCTCCCAGTTCCAGTCCCTTTGCACCGCCCTGGCCGCCACCGTGGGCACCGGCAACATCGTGGGCGTGGCGGGGGCCATCATCGTGGGCGGCCCCGGCGCAGTGTTCTGGATGTGGGTCATCGCCTTCTTCGGCATGATGACCAACTACTCCGAAAACGTGCTGGGCATCTACTACCGCCGGAAGAACCAGGACGGCGAGTGGTCCGGCGGCGCCATGTACTACCTCCGGGACGGTCTGGGCGCGAAGAAGCACTGCAAGACCCTTGGCTCCGTGCTGGCGGTGCTGTTCTCCGTGTTCTGCTTCCTGGCCTCCTTCGGCATCGGCAACATGACCCAGGTGAACTCCATCTCCGGCAATATGCAGTCCGTCTTTGGCGTCCCCACCGCCGTCACCGGCGTGGTGGTGCTGCTGGTGGCGGGGCTGGTCATCGTAGGCGGCCTGAAGCGCATCGCCTCCGTGACGGAGAAAATCGTCCCCTTCATGGTGGTGCTGTACATCGTCGGCTCCATTGTCATCTTCTGCACCAACATCTCCCAGGTGGGTGCGGTGTTCACCGCCATCTTCAAGGGCGCCTTCGCCATGGAGGCCGTGGGCGGCGGCATCGTCGGCTCCGGCATCCGGCTGGCCATCGAGCAGGGCATGAAGCGGGGCGTGTTCTCCAACGAGGCGGGCCTCGGCTCCTCCGTCATGGTACACTCCAACTCCAACGTCCGGGAGCCTGTGCGCCAGGGTATGTGGGGCATCTTTGAGGTCTTTGCCGACACCATCATCGTCTGCACCCTCACCGCCTTCTCCATCCTGTCCTCCGGCCTGGTGGATCTGGACACCGGCGTAGCCGTCACCGAGTATGCCGGGGTAGAACTGACCAAGGCCAACCTGGTGAGCACCGTCTTTTCCATTCACTTCGGCCAGATCGGCGCAGCCTTTGTGGCCATTGCCATTATGCTGTTCGCCTTCTCCACCGTGCTGGGCTGGAGCCACTACGGCACCAAGGCCTGCGAGTTCCTGTTCGGCGAGAAGTACACCATCGTGTACCGGGTGATTTTCGTGATTGCCATCTTCGGCGGTGCTGTCATGGGCGACAACCTGGCCTGGGACATCGCGGACACCCTGAACGGCATGATGATGATCCCCAACCTGATCGGCGTGCTGGCCCTGTCCCCCCTGGTGTACCGGCTGACAAAGAACTATGTGGACCGGAAAATCAAGGGCCAGGATGTGGAGCCCATGCTCTCCAACTGGGTGGAGATCCAGGAGGAGGCCGCCGAGGCGGTGAAGCAGGGCGCGGAATAAGCCCATCCTTCCTCAGATAAGCGAAAACAGACGAACGCCGCCCCCTGTCCTGGACAGAGGGCGGCGCTTTTTGTTGCGGGATTAGAGGCGGCTATTTTTTCCGCCGGATACCAAGGCTGGACAGAATCAGGCTCAGCAGGCCACACACCAGAAGCCCGGCCACCAGGCCGCTGCAAACCCCGCCAAAGTCGATCCACACGTCTATGACGCTGCTGCTGCGCCCGTCCACATAGAGCTGAATCGTCTCGTCCAAATTGGCCACGCACAGGCCGATCAGCAGCGGCCAGCAGCAGTAACGCACATAGCGGGGGGTGTAGACCCGAACGCACAGGGTCAGCAGGAAGCCCAGGAGGGCGAACTCCGCATAGTGGGCCAGCTTCCGCACCACCCCTTCAGACAGGGCGGAAATGCCCAGCCTGCCCAGGGCGCCGTTCAGCAGGGCGGTGAACGCTGTGCTGCGGCTGGAGGACAGGTCAGCAGTCTCCATACTGTTCCGGAAGATAAAGAGGATGGCCCACAGGGCAAAGAGGGTAAAGAGGACACGAAATATGATGTGTATCACGTGAAAAGCCTTTTGTTTCATGATGCAGCGCTCCTGGAAGAGGGATTGGGGCCATTATACCCCCTCTGGGCCGGAAAAAGCAAGTATAACAGGGAAACAAAGGGAAAACAAACCGTAAACGATTTCACCGGGCTTTCCACGGCTGAGCAAGCCGCTACGTCAAAGGCTCTGCCCAGAAGCAATAAAGGCCGGTTCGTCCGTCCGCCCACTGGACAGTGACATCCACCCGCCAGCTCCCGCCGCCCTCCGGCAGGGTCAGGACGCCGTCTGTGACGGCGAGGGCCGTCTCCCCGTTGCCGTCCGCCGAAGTGCAGACGGCGGTGACGGAAGCGGGGGCCTCCCCGCTGAAGGTCAGCGCCAGCGTCCCCAGGGCCGGGTCATAGGTCACGGTGGGCAGGCCCGACCTGTCCTCCGTGTCGCCGGAGTTCAGGCCGTCCGTGTCCTCCGCCGTTTCGTCGCTGGCGGCATCTATGTCGTCTTCCCCATCGGCTTCGGTGAGGGCATCTTCCGCCGCGGTTTGCAGAGTTTCCCCCTCCACGGTTAGCGTTTGACCGTCGGCTCCCTGGACGGACAGCAGGGGAAGGCCCTCAGATTCAACAGGTGTAACTTCCTCAATGGCCTCCGCGTCCTCCTGGGTATCTTCCCCATCGGCGGCCTCCGTGCTTTCCTGGGTATCATCCCCTTCGGCAGCCTCCGCGCATTCCTGGGTCTCGTCCCCTTCATCGGCCTCCTGGGAGGCGCTGTCCTCCGCGGTGACGAACCCGGCGGTGTCGGCGCTGACGGCGTTGTCCACCCAGGCTCTGACCCAAAACAGCCCCACCGCCAGCACCGCCACGGCGGCCAGGGCCGTCCACCGTTTCCAATGGCCGGAGGCGCGGGGCACGGCCAGCGCCTTTACTTCCTCCGCCTCCCGCACCAGGTCGTCGTCCACCTGGCCGATGGCGTCCAACAGCTTATCATGCTTCATACCGAAATGCCCTCCTCTTCCAGATACCGGCGCAGCCGCTTCCGGCTGCGGTACAGCAGCGACTTCACCTTGCTCTCGCTGATGTGGTACCGCCGGGCGATCTCCTGAATGGAATCGGCGTACCAGTAGCGCCGCAGAAAAATCACCCTGGTGGTCTGGTCAGAGGCACGGAGGAAGGCGGAGATGGCCTCCGCCGTGGCAATGGCGTCCAGGTGGCTGTCCAGCCCCGGTCCGGCGCTGCAATCGTCCAGCTCCAGGTCGATGGCCTCCACGCCGCCCCGCTTGGCGGCGCGGCGGCGGCGGTAGCGGTCCAGGGACAGGTTTCGGGTGATGCGGCCCAGAAAGGCGGAGAGGATGTCCGGCTTTTCCGGGGGCATGGCGTTCCAGGCCCGCAGCCAGGTGTCGTTGCCGCACTCGTCCGCATCCTCCCGGCTGCGCAGAACGTTCCAGGCAATGCTCTCGCTGTATGCCCCGTATTTCCGGTCGCTCTCCGGCAGGGCAGCCTCGTCCCTGGCCCAGTAG
>JAJQET010000037.1 GCA_021201515.1 Clostridiales bacterium
GGCTTGACCTACAGAATAGCAGGTTTCAGGTTGCGAGTGAGGATGTGTACGAAAATCGCGCGGCTGCATTGTTCAGTTTTGAGGGTACAGGCCTTCAACAGTAGGTGCCGATTGGGGTGAGGGTCCACCTGTTCCCATTCCGAACACAGAAGTTACGTTCACCTTCGCCGACGATACTTGCCTGGAGACGGGCTGGAAAAATAGGTGGTGCCTACATAAACCCCCGCTCAGCAGATGCTGGGCGGGGGTTTATTTTGCTTTATGCCAAACCTTTCACTTCCGTTTTCTCCCTTCCCGTGTTATGATAAGAACACAGGACGGGAGTGTGGTTTTACAATGGCAAAGGGGCAAAATCAAAAGCTGAAAACCTTATATTTGGCTAAAATTTTCTACGAAGAGACGGATGAGGGCCATGGGCTGACCATAAGCGAGCTGATTGCCAGGCTGCAGCAGTACGGTGTGGCAGCGGAACGGAAGACGCTGTACCAGGACCTGGATGACCTCCGACAGTTCGGGCTGGATATTGTCGCCATGCAGAGCGGCAGAAGGCACACCTATCACCTGGTCTCCAGAGAGTTTGAACTGCCGGAGCTGAAGCTCCTGGTGGACGCTGTCCAATCCTCCAAATTTATCACGGAAAAGAAGTCCCGGGAGCTGATACGGAAGCTGGAAACGCTGTGCAGCGTCCACGATGCCAGGCAGCTCCAGCGCCAGGTGCTGATTGCGGGCCGGGTCAAGACCATGAACGAGAGTATCTATTATAATGTAGATGACATTTACGCAGCTATCAGCCGAAACTGCCAGATTCGCTTTCACTACTTCCAGTGGAACCTGAAAAAGGAGGAGGAACTGCGCCGGGGCGGGGCCTGGTACTGCGTCAGCCCGTGGCACCTGCGGTGGGACGATGAGAACTACTACATGATCGCCTACGAATCCGCCTCTGACACCGTCAAGCACTACCGGGTGGACAAGATGCGGAACATCACTGTGACGGATGCCCCCAGGGAGGGGGCGGAAAAGCTGGCAGCCTTTGACCCGGCGGCCTACACGAAGCGGTTGTTCGGTATGTACGCAGGGGAGGAGACCTGCGTCACCCTGGAGTGCGAGAATCGAATGATCGGCGTTCTGGTGGATCGCTTTGGAAAGGACTTTCCGGTGATCCGGAAGGATGCGGAGCACTTCACTGCCTATGTGGATGCGGCGGTCAGCGAGCAGTTCCTGGGCTGGGTCATCAGCCTGGGAAGCGGGGTAAAGCTCACAGCGCCAGAGGCTGTGGTAGAACGGATGCGGGCGGAGGTTCGGCGGCTGAACGAGCAGTATTTGTGAGGTTGCCCGGTCTGCTGTCACTTGGAAACGGGCGCTGCGTTTACAAAGCAGTTGCAGGATAAGCGATTTTATGGTATCATAAAATGTACCGTGATGAGCAATATAAGCAGCGTACCGGTCATGCGTTAGAGAAAGCGAGGAAAGCGCAATGATATTGGAACAATACGGGCCCGATCAAGGCAAAACCATCCTCTGTGTGCCGGGAACCTTCATGGAGGGGAGTTGCTTCGAGCCGCTGGCACAGCAGATGCCGGACTGCCGCATGATTTGCGTGACGCTGAACGGGCATCATCAGGGCAGCGAATTTACCTCGCTGGACGACGAAGTGGAAACGTTGGTCCATATGCTCACAAAGAGAGGGGTAACGCAGTTCGATCTGGCTCTTGGTCTGTCCCTGGGCACCGTGGTTGCGCTGGAGCTGGCGGCCCGGCCGGAGATACAGATCGACCGGCTGGTGTTGGACGGGGCGGTCAACCTGTATACCTCCAGGTGCCAGCCGTTTGAGCAGCTGACGACGTATTTTTTCCTGGACATATTCCGGAAAATGCTCGCCAGAAACAGCCGGAACCCGGACAAGGGCGGCTCCAGGGCGAAGTGGGACATGGGCTGGCAAAAGGCCGCCTCGTATGTGTCCAGCCAGTCTTTGCACAATATCGTAGGGGAGCTGGTTCGGTACAAACCAAAACCCGGACTGACGCAGCCGATCTACCTCCTGTACGGGAGTCAGGAGGCCAATTATGCCGCGTGCTGCAAAGCGGCGGAAAACTGTTTTCAGAACGTAAAAATCGACATCAAAAAAGGACACAATCACCTGACCTGGCTCGGACGGCACCCGGAGGAATATGCCGAGATGCTTTACGGCGTGATGAGCCGCTGAACGATACCGTCAAATAAAACGAAGTCCCCAAGCCACCCTTTCCCGGCGTCCCAGCCTGGGACACGGAAGGTGGTTTGGGGACAGTTTTTTCTGAAAAGGTAAAGCGCTTTACAGTTTCACTCTCCCAGCAGCAGGGCAAGCACATCGCTGTCTGCACCAGTGGCAGGGAGGACGGTGTACTCTGCCAGCAGCTCCTGGCCGGTGAGGTCGGCGTCAATATTCTCCACCGTGGAGTAGGTGCCTGCGTCCAGCGCGGAGAGGATAGGGGAGTCTGCCCAGGTTGCGGCGCTGGCGTTGTCCATCTGGTCGGCGTACAGCTCCAGAAAGCCCTCGGCGTCCTCTACAATGAACAGGCTGCTCTCCCCACCGGCGACGTCGGTGACCAGCAGGGTGGAGCCGGCGGTCTGCACATCGGAGTCGGTGGCGCTGCCGTCAAAGACCACCTGATAGTCGTTCACCTGCACCACGACTTCCCCGTCGCCGTTCAGGTCGCCCACCAGCTCCCCCAGGGAGGATTCCAGGGCAGAGAGGACGTTGTCGGGCAGGGAATCAGCGTGGACGAAGGCTACCTGAACGTCTGGTTCCCGGAAGCTGGTTACGGTCTGAATCACCCCCAGGGCCAGGCAGATGACGGTCACCACCGCCAGGACAGCCCCCCAATGCCGCCGCCACCAGATCTCGGAGCGCTGGCTCATGGTGTAGCGGCCGGGTTCGCCCTCCGGTGCCTCCCGCTCCGGCGGCTCCTCCTGCTGGCCGAACTGCTCCAGCAGGCCGGGACGCAGGAGCTGGGCCACATACAGGGACGGGGGCCAGAAGCCCAGCATCGCTGACAGGGGCACGCTGAGAGGGAACAGGCTCCCCAGCAGGGCACACCAGACCAGCAGGCCCAGCGCAGCGGCCAGGGTGCGGAGAGGGGCCTGGGCCAGAAGGGACAGGCCGCCTCTGACCCGCTGGGCCAGGGACTGACGCACATAACACAGCGGCGGAAAGAGCAGCGTCACCGCCAGCGCCACCAGGAAGAAGTCCACAATCAGCATCACCCACACCACAGGAGCGGGCAGGGTACCGTCCTCCATCAGGCCGGAGGCAAAGCTCCCCACCGTCAGCAGGCCGGAGACCAGCACCCCCACAGCCATCCCCTGGAGGGCGGCGGGCTTCAGGCAGACGCGCAGGGTGTGCCGGAAGGCTGCGAACCACTCATCCACGCGGCTGGCGAAGCATCGGAGAGACAGGTCCATCATGGCCGTCCACAGCGGCCCGGCGACGGCGCCGCCTATGGCCCCGCCCATCAGGGCCAGCCAGAAGTTTTCATACACCAGCCCCAGGCTGACGCCCAGCGCAGCAGGGAGGAAGCCCAGGCTGCACATCAGGTTCCCCAGCAGCAGCTTCCCCAGATTTTCCCAAAACACCTGGAAGTAGCGGGCTGCGCCGGTACGTGGCGGCCGGTCCTCCTTCGGAGCGCGGTTCAGGTCGTTCAGACCGAAAAAATGAAAGCGAAGGTTCATGGTTCGGCTTCCTCAGGCAGGACGGCTTCGGTCCCCCAGGCTTCGATCTGGGTCAGGGCAGGGAAGGGGGAGGGGTCTTCGGCCTGAATCAG
>JAJQET010000316.1 GCA_021201515.1 Clostridiales bacterium
GGGGCGTGTGGGCCAGAAACCCCGCCTCGTCAACCCGCAGGCTCTCTTTTTCCAGACCGAAGTTGCCGGACAGCAGCAGCTTAGCCAGTGCCGGTGAATCAATTTGCAACACGGGAAATACCTCCTTATAACGCTCGAACGGCCTGTTTCAGCTGCTTCATTGCCTGCTCCAGCGTAGAGCGTGGACAGGCCACGTTGATGCGCTGGAACCCTTCTCCCGCCGGGCCGAAGATGGCCCCGCTGTCCAGCCAGAGCTTTGCTTTGTGAACGATCAGCCGCTCCAGTTCCGGGCCGGTCAGTCCCAGCCCACGAAAATCCAGCCACACCAGATAGGTGCCTTCCGGCTCTATCATGCGTATCTCCGGCAGCTCCCGGTTCAGATACGCTTTCAGCCAGGCGATATTTTGTTCCAGATAGGCCATGACCCCCGTTGTACCAGTCCTCTCCGTACCGGTAGGCTGCTTCTCCGGCGGTCAGGCCCATAACATTGAGCTGGCTGTAACCGGCGGCGGCAATTTGTCTGCGGAACGTCCGCCGCAGATCGGGGTCGGGAATAAACAGATTAGACACCTGCAATCCGGCCAGATTGAAGGTTTTGGCCGGGGAGGTACAGGTGATGGAAATCGCCTCAAACTCCGGTTTCAGGTCGGCGAACACCAGATGACGATTTTCTCCAAAGACGAAATCCTGATGAATCTCATCGCTGACCACCAGCACCCCATACCGCCGGCACAACTCCCCCATATGCAGCAGCTCTTCCCGTTGCCAGACCCGGCCCACCGGGTTATGGGGGCTGCACAGGAGGAACAGCTTTACCCGATTCTCCGCAATTTTTCGCTCAAAATCAGTGAAGTCGATGTGATAGCGGCCATCTGACCCCAGCACCAGGTCGCTGCTGACCACCCGCCGGTCATTGTCCGCAATGACCTCCGTAAAGGGATAGTACACCGGCTGCTGGATGAGGACGCTGTCTCCTCTGTTTGTGAACGCCTTCACCGCCATAGCCAGACCAAAGACCACCCCCGGCGTTTTCACCAGCCAGCTTTGTTTCACTTGCCAGTTGTGCTTGCGTTCCATCCACCCGGCTACCGCCTCAAAATAGCGGTCGCCGCTCTCCGTATAGCCGAAAATGCCGTGGGCTACCCGCTCCTGAAGGGCGTCCACCACATAGCTGGAGGTGGGAAAATCCATATCCGCCACCCACAGGGGCAGTACATCCTCCGGCTTGCCCCGGCGCACCGCAAAGTCGTATTTCAGACAATCCGTGTTACGCCGGTCAATGACCCGGTCAAAGTCCAAATTTCGCTCTTCCATGACGTTGCTCCTCCTGTCAGGGCGATGCTTCAAAGGAATCCATCGCCTGCTTCAAATCCTGAATCAAGTCCTCTTTTGTCTCAATGCCCACCGACAGGCGCAGCACCCGGTCTGTGATACCGTTTTTACGCTGGATGTCCACCGGCACGTCGGCGTGGGTCTGGGTGGTGGGATAGGTCAGCAGCGTCTCCACGCCGCCCAAACTCTCCGCGAAGGGGATCAATCTGGTGCTTTTCAGCAGGTGGAGGGCCAACTCCTGGCTTTCCACTTCAAAGGTAATCATGCTTCCGAAGCCGCTGGCCTGCCGCCGACAGATTTCATAGGCTCGTGTGCCGGGGATGCCGGGATAATAGACCTTTCGCACCCGGCGCTCTCCCAATAAAAATCGGACAATGAACTGGGCGTTTTCCTGCGCCCGCTCCATGCGGATGGGAAGGGTCTTGATGCCTCGGAGAATCAGCCAACTGTCAAAGGGGGCCAGCCCGGAGCCGACTGTCTTGCTGATAAAACGGAGCTGTTCGGACAACTCCGGCGAATCTGTCACCAGAAAGCCCGCCAGCGTATCGTTGTGTCCGCCAAGGAATTTTGTCCCGCTGTGAAGCACGATGTCCGCTCCCAGGGTCAGCGGCTTCTGGAAATAGGGGGACAGGAAGGTGTTGTCCACGATGAGCAGTAAACCGTGGTGTTTTGCTGTTTCCGCCATTTTGTAGATGTCTATTACATTCATCATGGGATTGGTGGGCGTTTCAATCAAAATGGCTCTGGTATTCTCCTGAATGTAGGATTCAACATCCTCTTTGGTACAGTCGATGTGGCTGAACGAAATACCGTTCTTTTGGCTGATGGAGCGGAACAGACGGATGCTCCCGCCGTACAGGTCGGCGTCGGTGATGATGTGGTCGCCCGGACGGAACAACTCCATCAGTGCGGTCATCGCGGCCATACCGCTGGAGAAGGCCAGGGCGTCCACGCCGCCCTCCAGAGAGGCGACCACCTGCTCCAACTGTTGTCGGGTGGGGTTTTGCAGACGGCTATAATCGTAACCGGTGCTTTGCCCTGCCGCAGGGTGGGCGAAGGTGGCAGTCTGGTAAATGGGGAAGCTGATGGAGCCGGTTTGCTCTCCTTCAAATTTCGCACCGTCCCCGTAAATACATTTTGTCTCAATGCCCCGTTCCATCTGTGGCGCTCCTTCCTTCTATTTCCGTTTTCAGCTAAAAAATACGCCCGGTTTCAGTCGGTTGCTGGAACCGGGCGACCTGCGATTGGAGTTCCCACAGGTGGGAGTGGCTAAACGGTGAGATGATTGTCAGCGCTGGTTACACCTGCTGGGGAATCGTTCTATCAGTCTTTTTCCCCTGGAGGTTTTGGTCATAAACCTCATGGTTTAGCTGATCCTCCTCTGTTGCGGCGACCAGCGTAGCCGCAGTTGCTGCGCCAACGACATTGGTGGCGGTGCGGGCCATATCCACGATGCTGGAGATAGGAGACAGCAGGACGATGACCTCCACCGGCAGTCCTGCGGCGGTAAAGACGGCGGTGGCTGTGATAGTGGCGGTGCCAGGCACGCCTACTGTGCCGACGGAGACCACTACGGCCAGCACCACCAGGAACGCATACTGGGCGGCGGAGTATTCAAGACCCAGAATGTGAACGGCAAAGACCGACAGCAGAACCGGCCAGACGCCTGCGCAGCCGGGCATTCCCAGGTTGGCCCCCAGGCTGGCGACGAAGGAGGCGATGTCCTCGTTGACGCCCAACTTTTTCGTCAGCTGGTTGACGGTGACGGGAATGGTTCCCACGCTGCTCTGGGAGGTAAATGCCACCACTCCCGCAGGCCAGATGCCCTTAAAAAAGGCAATGGGATTCAGGCGGCCAATCACCCTCAACAGTACGCCCTCCACCAGGAAGAGCTGGACGGCGCACAGGGCATAGGCCAGAACCAGCACGCTGAGCAGCGGCAGCAGGTCGCTGAGGGCGTTTCTGCTCACGGCCCTGGCCACCAGCGACAACACCGCGTAGGGAGTAAAACCGATGACGATACTAACCACTTTCCCCATGACCCGGTTGCCCGCATCGATAAAGGCTTTGAACGGGGCAACCTGTTCTGCATTCTCCGCCGCCAAAGCGTTGTAGCTGAGAGCCACCAGGATGACAAACAGGACGATGGGCACGACTTCCCCATCTGCCCAGTGGGCGGCCAGGTTCTGGGGGAACAGGCTGATGATGGTGTCTACAAAGGTGGGGACCTCCGCCGCTTCATAGTCGGTAGCCAGCTCGTAGACAAACCCATCTCCGATATTGGTGGCGATGCTGGCAAGCAGGGTGATGATGCTGGCGATCAAGGTGTTCAGCTCCAGAAACAGCACGGTTTTCAATCCGATGTTCTTCAAGCGGATGGAGCTGCTCAGATTGGTGATGCTGGCGGTGATGCTGAAAATCAGCAGCGGCACCACAACGGCGGAAATCACATGGG
>JAJQET010000150.1 GCA_021201515.1 Clostridiales bacterium
GTCTGGCGCTGGCCTGGGTCCGCCGTCTGGCTCAGCCGGATGCGGCTGCGCAGCCGGTCTATTGCGCTGTCCAGTTCCTGGAGCTTGACGGAGAGAATCTCATTTGCCATGATTTTGCCTCCTCTGCGGAGCATATTGGCAGGGCAGCGGGCCGTTTGCCTTCCGCCCTGATACTATTTTACTGTCTTTGCATCTGGGCCGCAACTGCCAGAAGCGTCCGGATGTCCAAACAAAAACGCCGGAGTGTCAAATTTTTTGACACTCCGGCACTTTTGTCCATCTTGCCGTGTTCAGTCCAGCGCAGACACTTCCCCCATCAGAATGAGGTACACCTGATGGACGATATGATCCAGCTGCTGCGTATCCGCATCCGTCCATTCCCGCAGCAGGCCCATCATGGCCGCGCTGTGGTAGCGGATGATGAGCCTCAGATCGGCCCGGCTGTATCCCCGGTACAGCCCCAGCTCGTCCACCATCTGTTCAAAGCGGGCGCGGAACTGCCTGACCATAATGGTTTCCATCTCCTCCCCGAAGTTGGTTCGGAGGCTCTGCTGCACCACGGAGCGCAGATTGACGGCCACCAGAAAGAGGTAGCGCAGGCCGCTCTCCGCATCCCCCTGGGCGATACACTCCCGCATGATCTTCTCCGAGTCCCGCTCCATAATCCAGCGCAGCAGGTCGGGGATGTCCTCAAAGTGGTAGTAGAAGGTCTGGCGGGTGATGCTGCACTCCTCCACGATGTCCTTTACGGTCAGTTTTTTGACGTGCTTTTCCACCAGCAGCGTCTGTACTGCGTTGGCGATCTGTTCTCTGGTGTCGATGGGCATAGTTGACCCCCTCCCCCGTCTCTGCGCTATAGGGCAATTATACCGCAGTCCGGGGGAAAAATCCACCTGTTTTTTTCGCCGGGGCGGCGCTGCGGGGCCGCAGCCGCCTCACCCGCCCGACGCGGTGTAGAAGCAGTAGCAGGCGGTGCCCTCCCACTGCGAGGCGCTGTTCCACTTGGCGATGACCTCGTAAACATAGTCCCCGTCCTCCCTGAGGGCGAAGGTCAGGCCCTCCGTCTCCACCGCCTCGCCGTCAGGATAATCCGCGTCGCACCAGTCGTCGGTGCTCCAGCACAGGACGGTGATGCTGTCCGGCGAAACCTCCGCGCTGAGGGTGACGGTCCCGCCGGAGGCGTCCAGGGCAGGCATCCATTCCTGACACCAGAGCGGGTGGTCTGAATCCGCGGTCATGCCCTTCCACTCCGCGCCGTCCTCGTACTCCCAGGTGTAGGTGCCCAGCATGGCCTCCACTGAGGCCCCGCTGTCCGCCGTCACCGTCACGGAGAAGGGCGAGGTGCGGATACTGCCGCCGCAGCCCGTCAGGGTCAGTAGCAGGGCCAGGGCAGGCAGCCAGGCGAAATACTTCTTCATGGTGATTCCTCCTTTTTTTGGTTTTGCTCATAAAGACGCAAAACCGGCCGGGGAGGTTGCGGCGATTCAAAACTTTTTTTCCGCCTCCCGATTCCGGTACTCCACCGGGGAGCAGCCGTATTTCTCCCGGAAGCGGCGGTAAAAATAGCTGCTGTTCCGGTAGCCGATGCTGTCCAGAATGGCCTCCACCGTCAGGGGGGTGTTGGCCAGCAGGTAGGCCGCCTGCTGGAGCTTCCGCTGCTGGAGCAGATCCTTGAAGCTGCCTCCGGCGTGCTTTGTCAACAGGCGGCTGAGGACATAGGGGGGACAGCCCAGCCGGGCGGACACTTCTGCCAGGGTGCCGGATTTGTAGTGGGTGTCAATGTATTTCAGGGTCAGGAACGCCAGGTTCTGCTCCTGCCGGTTGGGGTCATCCCGGTTGATGGACTCGGCATACTGGGACAGATTCAGCAGCACCAGCCCCATGGTGGTCTGGTTCAGGGTGTTGGTGTTGCTGCCGCCGTGGAGCAGCGTCCACACCATGTTCTCCATCAGGTTCTGCACCGGCAGAAGGTTTTTCGCCGGAATGTGCAGATAGTGGGCGTCCGTCCCCGTCCCGGACAGGGTGGAGAGCAGGAAGTCCCGCAGCACGTTTTCCCGCTCGATCATGGAGATGGAGCGGTCAAAAAACTCCGGCAGGATGATGAAGTTCACCGCGATGTCCTCCCGCCCGGCGGGGAGAATCTCGTGATACACCCCCTGATTCAGGAACAGCAGGTCCCCCTCCTCCAGCGTGACCGTCTCGGTGTCGTTCAAAATGTGGCGGGTCGTGCCAGAGCACATATACACCAGCTCCACATAGTTGTGCCGGTGCCGGGGGAAGTGAATGAACCGGGTGTGGGGGCGGATTTCGATGAGTTGGCCCTTTTCCAGCAGCTTCTGGCTGTCCACCACAAACTCCCGGCGGGAGGTGTACAGCTCCCGCTGGATGCGGCGGTCGCCGTCCAGGATGGCCTGTTCCTCCGCCGTGATGGGGCGGAGCTGGGCAAGCAGGGATTCGTTCATGGGGGATGCCTCCTGAGATAATAACATACCCCTATCTTACCACATCCCCTGTCAAATTGCAAATAAGGTCCCTCATTTCATTTGATAAAGACCTTATTTTTTCATTGGCCGTGGGCTACAATAATGGCATCAACCAAGCAAAAGGAGGGATTCCCATGAACAACTACTGTCTGGCCATCGACATCGGCGCCTCCTCCGGGCGGCACATTCTCGGCTCCGTTCAGGACGGGGTCATCACCCTGGAGGAGGTTTACCGGTTTGACAACAGACAGCTGCGGAAAAACGGCCACGACTGCTGGGACCTGGACAACCTGTGGAACGGCATCGTCAGCGGCCTGAAAGCCTGCAAAGCCGCCGGAAAAATCCCGGCCACTGTCGCCATTGACACCTGGGCGGTGGATTACGTCCTCTTAGATGGGGCGGACAACCTGCTGGGGGACGCCGTGGCCTACCGGGACAGTCGCACCCAGGGGATGGACAGCGTACTGGAGGAAAAAGTCTCCCCCAGCGAGCTATATGCCCGCACCGGCATCCAGAAGCAGAGCTTCAACACGGTCTACCAGCTTCTGGCCCAGCAGCGGGAGTATCCAGAGCAGCTGGAGCAGGCGGAGAGCCTGCTGATGATTCCGGACTACTTCCACTTCCTGCTCACCGGGGTGAAGCGGCAGGAGTACACCAACGCCACCAGCACCAACCTGGTGAACGCCGCCGCCAAAACCTGGGACTATGACTTGATTCGCACCCTGGGGCTGCCGGAGGGGCTGTTCGGCCCCCTGTCCATGCCCGGCGAGACGGTGGGGGAACTGCTGCCGGAGATTCAGGCGGAGGTGGGCTTCAACGCCACTGTGGTCCTCCCCGCCACCCACGACACAGGCTCGGCATTTTTGGCGGTTCCCGCCAGGGACGACAACGCGGTCTATCTCTCCAGTGGCACCTGGTCCCTGCTGGGCGTGGAAAACGAGCAGCCCATCACCAGCGAGGCCAGCCGCGCCCAGAACTTCACCAACGAGGGCGGCGCGTGGTACCGCTACCGCTACCTGAAAAACATCATGGGCCTGTGGATGATTCAGTCCATCCGCCGGGAGCTGAATGGCGTGAACTATGTAGCGGGCAAGACCGAGCACACCGCCAGCGGGAAACAGTGGAGCTTCCCCGACCTGATTGAAGCCGCAAAGGGGGCGCAGGACTTCCCCTCTGTGGTGGATGTGGACGACGCCAGCTTCCTGGCCCCGGACAGCATGATCCAGGCGGTGAAGGACTACTGCGCCAAAACCAACCAGCCCGTCCCGGAGACGGTGGGGGAGGTCATGCAG
>JAJQET010000241.1 GCA_021201515.1 Clostridiales bacterium
AAAATTGACGCCACGTTCCGCCCGCCTTTGGCAGGGCGGAACGGGCGGCAATCCCTGCCAGCCGCCATCGGCGGCAGTCTCACCAGTTATAAAGTTACATCGTCTCTGACGGGACAGACCACCTATGGGCTGGACAGCGCAAAGCCCCAGTGGGACAGGAGAGGGGTTCTTAGGGGGGAGCGAGGCCCCGAGCTTCCCCCTGAGCCGCCTTCTTTCCCCCATTTCTTGGCGGAACAAGAAATGGGGCCCGCCGGGAGGGCAAGAACCTATTTCCTTTCTCAATCCTTACCTAAGGAAAATAATACCCTTAAATTGACGACATTGCAGGCGGCGAGGAATCACGCCTCCCATTTATACCCATAGCCCCAGACGGTGGTGATGTAGGTGGGGGTGGTGGGGTCGTCCTCCACCTTCAGCCGGAGGCGGCGGATGTTCACGTCCACGATTTTCACCTCGCCGTAGTAATCCCGGCCCCAGACCGACTCCAGAATCTCCTCACGGGACAGAGCCTTGCCGGGATTCTCCATCAGCAGCTTCATGACGGTGTACTCCACCTGGGTCAGCTTGACCCACTGGCCGTTCTTCTCCAGGGTGCGGTTGCGGGTGTTCAGCAGGAAGGGGGGCGAGCTGATCTCCCCGCTGCGGGGGGCCTGAGGAGCGTCGGCGGCCTCCCCCACCCGACGATACAGGGCGTCCACCCGGGCGGTGAGTTCCGCCGGGGAGAAGGGCTTGGTCACATAGTCGTCCGCGCCGGTCATCAGACCGGTGACCTTGTCCATCTCCTGAGAGCGGGCAGTGAGCATAATGATGCCCACCTTCTTGCCGCTGGCCCGGATGCGGCGGCAGACCTCGAAGCCGTCAATGCCCGGCAGCATTACGTCCAGCAGGGCCAGGCGGATGTCGGGGTTTTGCTTCATCAGCTCCAGGGCGTCCTCGCCGGTGGAGGCCTCCACCGTCTGATAACCGGCCCGCTGCAAATTCAGCACCACAAAGGAGCGGATGCTGTCTTCATCTTCCAGAACAAGTACCTTACGCATGATAATCCTCCGATGTTAAAGGGCTTGGGCGGGGGAAGTTCCGCTGCACACGCCTCCACCGGCTGCCGCCGTTGAGAGTTGCCCTTATTTCGCTTAAAAAAGCCCTGAACTGTTATGATACGCCTGTAGGGGCGGCCCTTGGCCGCCCGCCGGGAACCGCCTGCTTACTCCGGGCGGCCAGGGGCCGCCCCTACAAATATGGTTGCAAAAGCGGAACCGTCAATATCCTTACCTAAAGAGAAAACTGGCCGGGCGCACACTGTGCGCCCCTACTGGCTTCGGGCAACGTTATATAGAACCCCGCCCCTTAATCCTCCGACCAGTCCGTCTCGATAAGATAGAACATGGACCGCAGGGTTGCCGCGTCCAGCAGGCCGTACTCCACCGCGCTGTCGTACAGCCTGGCGGAATAGGTGGCGGTGCTGTCCTCCGTCAGGGAGAAGCGGCTGTCCGCCGCGGCCCGCTCCGAACGGTTGGTGCCGGTGTTTTTATAAATGGCGAAGAGGGGGAAGGCGTCCTCCTCCGACGACGCCTGATAGTAGAACAGGATACCCCGCTCCACGGTGTTGCCACTGGTGGTGTCCGACCGGGCCAGGGAGAGCCGGGCCAGCCAGTCCTCCGGCAGCACCAGGTACCATCCGTCCGTTCCGTTGTAATAGGTGACGGCGGACAGGGTGGCCGCCCCGGTCAGGTCATACTGGTTCCACAGCAGGGCGTTGAAAGTGTCGGTGCTCTCCGGGTCAAAATTGGCCATCACGGCGGGGAAGGGAATCTCCCAGATGCCGTCGCCGTCGATGTCCTGGTCGTTGGTCAGGTAGTAGTGGACGGTGGAGGAGTCGCCGCTCCGGCTGTCCAGGGCCACAGAGGTAAAGACGCCGTCCACCAGGGCGAAGATGTCAGTGATCTGGTCGCTGTTGCTGATCTCATTGGCGGCGGAATCGGTGACGTAGCCGGAGACGAACAGGGCGGTCTCCCCGCCGGACAGGACGCCGGTGCGGACATGGTCGATGGAGGACAGGCTCTGGGACAGGGGAGCCGTCCCCACCAGGGCCATGCGCTGGTCCTGACAGGCGTAGTACTGGGCCTGCTTCTCGGTGGTGTCGGTGGCGGAGCTTTGCAGCACCACCAGCTCGCTGGTGCCGTCGGCGTCCAGATCCACCACGGAGTAACGGGAGTAACTGGTGAAGTCCATCATCTGCACAGCGGCCCCCTCCTCCACGGAGTAGGCGGACAGGGTGTACACCGAGCTGGAGATCTGCCAGCTCACCAGCACCTCCTCCACGGAGTCCTCCCCACCGTCCAGCTGACAGAAGGTGACGGAGTTGATGGCGTTGCCCTGACCCTCAATGGTGGTCAAAAGACTGAATTCCCCGTCCTCATTCTGCTGGTACAGGCAGATTTTCAGGGGATTTTCCCCGCCGTCGGTGTCCCGGAAGAAGGCCACGGCCTCATCCAGGCCGTCCCCATCCAGATCCACCACCGACACCGGCTGGGTGTTGGTGCCCTTCAGAGGGGAAACGTATTCGTAGCCGCTGTTCAGGGCCTCCTGGAGGCAGGTCTCCAGGCTCTCATATTCTTCGCTGGCCTGGGGGAGGCGGTAGTAGTCCTCCGGGGAGCCCGCGCTGATGCCGCATCCGGTCAGCAGGGCCAGGGCCAGCGTCAGGCTGGTCAACAGAAGGGGAGTTCGGCGCAAGGCGGGTTCACCTCTTTCAGGGGAAAATATCGTCCCGGCGGGGCGTGGGCAGAGGCGCTGCCAAAGGGCGGCGCGGCAAAACTGTCTAAACTGTATTATAACACAAGAGACGCAAAAAGCCTATCTCTTTTTGCGCTCCAGTTATGAAATAATTTTGAAATTTTGGGAGAAAGGGGTCGTTGGAGGGGCAATAGCATCAACTTGAGGGGACACACCCCTCAGTCTGACCTTGCGGCAGCCAGCTCCTGACCTCAGAAGCCAGGGTCGCGCAAATCTCTGCCATCTCCTCCGGGCTTTGCCCCATTCCGTTCACGACCCAGCCCTTGACAATGTTGCTGACCGCGCCCTCAAAGGCCAGGTGCCAGTAATGGGTTTTGACGTCCGCAGGCGGCGCGCCGCGCTCCGTCAGCGGCGGCAGGGACAGGACCGCGCCCAGGGGAAGGCGAAAGGATACCATGCTCCTGATGGTGCTGTCATTC
Source organism: Clostridiales bacterium (assembly GCA_021201515.1). Taxonomy (GTDB): domain Bacteria; phylum Bacillota; class Clostridia; order Oscillospirales; family Oscillospiraceae; genus Onthomonas. The sequence continues at coordinate 3,210 of JAJQET010000241.1, forward strand.
TCCTTCAGTTTGCGGAACAGGTGCAGCGCCGACTGATACACATCCTCCGAGGTCTCAATCGCCTGCAGGAGGGAACGCATATCCAGCGAGACCTGGTCAACGATCTCCTCCAGCAGAGCCTCCATGGAGCCGTAATTCCGATAGAAGGTGGCCCGGGACACCCCGGCCCGCTGCACCAGCTCGGTGACGGAGATCTTTTGAAAGTCCTTCTCCCCCAGGAGCTGGATCAGCGCTGTCCGCAGGCACTCTCTGGAGATGCGGTTGGATTCCTCCCCGGACGGCCGCCGGATGTTGCGCTTTTCCAGCTCTGACGGCGCCGTTTCATTCGTTGCCATAGGCTTGCCTCCTGCCCGTGCCGGTGAGACAGTTTCCGCGAAACTGTCTATTTTCCGGCGGAACCTCTGGACGTATCCCTTAGAATATGCTATTCTTTAGTAGGATACATCTGTTTCACAGAAACAATCGTATCACATTTTACGGAGGCTGTCAACGCCGGAGAACGGACAGCCACGGAAATCAAGTTTTAGGTCAAGCATACCAAAGAAACCCCTCAGTCTGGCC
>JAJQET010000032.1 GCA_021201515.1 Clostridiales bacterium
TGTCGCCGGCGGGCACGTCGGTGTCAGGGCCGATGTGCTTGCACAGCTCGGTCATGAAGCTCTGGCAGAAGCGCATCACTTCACCGTCGCTCTTGCCCTTGGGGTCGAAGTCGGAGCCGCCCTTGCCGCCGCCCATGGGCAGGGTGGTCAGGGCGTTCTTGAAGATCTGCTCGAAGCCCAGGAACTTGATGATGGACAGGTTCACGTTGTCGCGGAACCGCAGGCCGCCCTTGTAGGGGCCGATGGCGGAGTTGAACTGGACGCGGTAGCCGCGGTTCACCTGCACCTTGCCGTTGTCGTCCACCCAAGGCACGCGGAACATGACGATGCGCTCCGGCTCCACGATGCGGCCGACGATGTTCTGTTCCTCATAGCGGGGGTCAGCCTCCACCACGGGCACCAGGGTCTCCAGCACCTCATGGACGGCCTCCAGGAACTCGGACTGCTCCGCATAGCGGCCAGCCAGATCCTCATATACGCTGTTCAGATAGTCATTTTTGATTGCCATAATCACAAATCCTTTCCTGGCGAAGGAGCAAGCCCCCGCACGATTGAATCACACCGGCCGGAACCGGGGCAGGACGGGGCCTTCCCCCATCTTGCGCATCCAATCCGTCAGGACAGAGCTGCACCTTCCAAAAAAGAAAAGGGCTATGCGGGTGTGCGGCGCACTCTCCTTCTCCCTGAGAGCGCCGCACAAGGGCACAGCACAAAATGGTATTTTGGTGACCCCATTGTCGTCCTGTTCACTATACACTATTTCCCGGCATTTTGCAAGTAAAAAATGAAAAAAATCATTTTATCCTGCAAAAATGGGTTTGACAATAGGCTTTCCCCCAGCTTTTGTCAACCTTCCTGCACTTGCATTGCAGGAATCAGGTCATTTCAGGGCAAAAAGACGGAAAAATTGCAAAGCAGCGGAAGACGTTAGCGGCTAGTCGCCCCCCGCGGGGCGAGGACCGCTAGTCACCCCTCCGGCGCTTCGCACCACCTCCCCTTTCAGGGGAGGCATGCGCTTGTTATAACCGCTGCGTCGCGTTTATCCAGTAGTACAGCGTGAATCCTAAATCTTTGTTTTTTTGTAGGGGCGGCCCCTGGCCGCCCGGGGCAAGCAGGCGGTTTCTGCGGGCGGCCAAGGGCCGCCCCTACACACGGGATTCCAAAGCAGAATACGCCCCCATTACGACAAAATACAATAAAATTTTATCGAATTTCAATATGTATTATGTCGTATGAGGACGCAAATCAGGAGGCCAACTTTTCATCACCCCTTTTTCGCTTATCATTGACAAAAGACGGAAACTCCTTTATAATAAGTATCAGACGGGGCGGCGGCGTTCCAACCCCTGCCCCGCAATGCTATGCTAAAGGAGCGTATGCCTTATGATCGTCTGTCCCTGGAAAGACATCAGCCGCTACTACGGCTGCCTGCCCGGCCTGAAGGAGGCTGTGGAGCTGGTCAACACGCTGGATCATCCCGCCGTGGGCAACTATCCCCTGCCCACCGGCCGCTACATGGTGCAGCACATCACCACCAAGCCGGAGGAGGGGGCACTGTTCGAGGCCCACCGCCGCTTTGCCGATGTGCAGTACATCGTCTCCGGCGGGGGCGAGGATATGAAGTGGGCCCCGCTGGACACCCTGACCACGGTGAAGCCCTACGATGAGGTGAAGGACGTGGAGAAGCTCTCCGGCGACGGGGTCACCCTCCACATTCCCGACGGCTATGTGTACATCGCCTTCCCGGAGGACGGCCATATGCCCGGCCTGGGGCTGGACGGCGCCCGTGAGGTGGATAAAATCGTCATTAAGCTGCCCGGGTGAGGGGAAAGGGCACTCTCCTACCACAAAACCGACCCACAGGTGTCTCCACCTGCGGGTCGGTTTTATCATGATACGATTGTGAATGAATTACCTTGCAATCAGGCTGACCCCGTCCATCTCGGCGGGCTTCTCCAGCCCCATCAGATCCAGCATGGTGGGGGCGATGTCCGCCAGACGGCCGTCCTTCAGCTTCACGTCCGCGCCAACGATGCAGAAGGGCACCAGGTTGGTGGTGTGGGCGGTGTAGGGCTTCACGCCGTCGTCCTGGAGCATCCGCTCCGCATTGCCGTGGTCGGCGGTGATCAGGCTGACGCCGCCCATCTGGGAGGTGGCCTCCACCACCTTCGCCACGCAGGTGTCCACCGTCTCCACCGCCAGACGGGCGGCCTCATAGACGCCGGTGTGACCCACCATGTCGCAGTTGGCGAAGTTCAGGATAATCACGTCGTACTTGCCGGAGAGGATGCGCTCCACGCAGTTGTCGCACACCTCATAGGCGCTCATCTCAGGCTTCAAATCATAGGTGGCCACCTTGGGGGAGGCGATGAGGCACCGGTCCTCGCCGGGGAACACCGTCTCCGCGCCGCCGTTGAAGAAGAAGGTGACATGGGCGTACTTCTCCGTCTCGGCAATCCGCAGCTGGGTCAGGCCCAGGTTGGAGATATACTCGCCGAAGATGTTGTGGAGGCTCTCCTTGGGATAGGCGATGGTGACGTTGGGCATGGTGGCGTCGTAGGAGGTGGTGCAGACATAGTTGACGTGGAAGAAGCCCTTCCTCCGGGGGAAGCCGGCAAAGTCCGGGTCCACGAAGGTGCGGGTGATCTCCCTGGCCCGGTCGGGGCGGAAGTTCATAAAGATGATGCTGTCCCCCTCGCCGATCTCAGCGTTCTCGGCGGTGATGACAGGCACCACGAACTCATCGGTGACGTCAGCGTCATAGCTGGCCTGCATGGCCCCCACCGGGTCGCCGATGAAGCGCTGGACGCTCTCGCCATAGACCATGGCCTTATAGGAGCGCTCCACCCGGTCCCAGTTGGTGTCCCGGTCCATGGCGTAGTACCGGCCGGAGATGGTGGCGATCTGGGCGCCGTACTGGTCGCAGGTCTCCTTCATCTGGGCCACGAAGTCCTTGCCGGAGGTGGGGGGCACGTCACGGCCGTCCATGAAGCAGTGGACGAAGATCTTCTCGCAGCCCAGGTCGTGGGCCATCTTCACCGCCGCCTGGATGTGGGTGATGTGGCTGTGTACGCCGCCGTTGCTCATCAGGCCGTAGATGTGGACGGCGGTGCCCGCCTCTTTGGCCGCCAGCATGGCGTCCTTATAGGCTTTGTTCTGGAAGAAGGTGCCGTCCTCAATGGCCTTGGTGATTTTGGGCAGGTCCTGGAACACCACACGGCCTGCGCCGATGTTGGTGTGGCCCACCTCGCTGTTGCCCATCTGCCCGTCCGGCAGGCCCACGTCCAGGCCGGAGGCGGACAGTTTGGAGCAGGGGTTCTCGGCGAAAATCTTGTCCAGGTGGGGCTTTTTCGCGTTGTAAACGGCGTTGCCCTTGACCTGGTCGGTCAGGCCGTAGCCGTCCATGATGATGAGAGTAGTCGGAGTTTTCATAGGCATAGCCTCTTTCTAAACAAAATCTGTGCCGCGCCGGGGAGACTTACTCCTGGTTGGCCGCGTTGATGATGGCGTTGAACTTCTCCGGCACCAGGGCTGCGCCGCCGATGAGGCCGCCGTCGATGTCGGGCTGGGCCAGCAGCTCCTGAGCGTTCTTCTCGTTCATGGAGCCGCCGTACAGGATGGTGACGGAGCGGGCCACCCGTGCGCCGTACAGCTTGCGGATGACGGTGCGGATCTCCTCGTTGACCTCGTTGGCCTGCTCGGCGGTGGCGGTCTTGCCGGTGCCGATGGCCCACAGGGGCTCGTAGGCGATGACCACATGGCGCATCTTC
>JAJQET010000318.1 GCA_021201515.1 Clostridiales bacterium
GCCCTCCTCCGGGAGATAGAGGTCCAGCCGCTGGGCCTGGGACTGGTCAGCATAGGGGACGTCCAGGAACTTCCGTTTCACCCAGCTGATGTCGGCCATTTTCATTTCCATGGCCGGTGCGCCGCCTTCGGCCGGTGCGTCAAAGCGCAGGGAGCCTTCCAGCTTGTCATAGTCTTCCAGACTGAAGGGCTTATTTTCCAGACTCATTTTAAACCATCCTTTCTAAAAAGAAAACCGGGACAGCCGAGAAACAACACCTCCGCTGTCCCGGTAAGGGAGTGAAAAGTTTACTTATGCACAGTGATGAGTGATAGGGTTGATTACCTGTCGTTCTCCAGAGCGTTGTTCGCATGGAACTGAGGCGCATACTTCTCCACATCGGTCAGCAGCACCAGCACCAGGATCACCACGCCAAGCGCAGCGCCAACATAGGTGTAGTTGATCTGGATGGCGTTGACCACGGAGGCGGACTGGACTTCCAGAGTGCCATCATAGCCCACAGCGGCCAGAATCCAGGCGCACATAGCGGAGCCGAAGCCCATGCCGATTTTGGAGCCGATGGACTGAGCGGAGGAAATCAGGCCCTCAGAGCGGACGCCATATTTCCAGTAGCCATACTCCACCACATCGGGAACCAGGGCGAACACAGCGCTGAGCAGGGGGCCTGCGCCCAGAGCGCGGATGACCACACCGATGACCACCAGCGTGGTGTTGGTTCCGGCGAAACCGGTGATCAGGAAGCCGATGATCAGCAGCACAGCGCCCATGGACAGATATGCCCGCTTGGACCACCGCTTAGAGATAGCGGGCATCAGGAACAGGATGATGATGCCAGGAGCCTGACCTGCCGTCATCAGGGTAGACATAAACATGGCGTCGCCGATCACATAGGAAGCGTAATAGCTCTGAGCGGCAATGGCGTTGGCGTTCATCAGCAGGGAGAAGGTGCCAATCAGCAGGAGCAGCCAGAAGTACTTGTTCTTCATGACAGCGGGGAACTGCTGCTTCAGGGAGGGCTGCTCGCCCTGAACCTGGTCTGCATCCACTTCTTCGGGCTTCATCTCCTTATTCACCAGACCGGAGATGAGGATCAGGACACCAGCGACCAAACCCAGGATAATGCTGGCCCAATGCCAGCCAAATGCCAGCACCAGAGGGGTGATAGCGGAACCTGCGATCAGACCGATGACGCTGTTGCCCACAGCGGAGAAGGTGGCCAGCATGGTGTTGTCATCCCGGTCACGGGTCATCAGGGGCAGCATGGCTGTGTTGGCGATGCCGAAGATGGTGTAGACGATGACGGACATGAAGATGTAGGTGGCATAGGCATAGACCAGCTTCATCCCCTCGCTTGCGCCGGTGGGAACGTGCATCAGCAACACGATGCCGAGGAAGGTCAGAGGGGCGGACAGGATCAGCCAGGGACGGGCCTTGCCCCATTTTGTGTTGGTTTTGTCCACGACGGCGCCCATAAACAGGTCGCTGACACCGTCAAAGATACGGCAGACAACGAACATGGTGCCGATGGCCGCAGCGCTGATCAGAGCGGTGTCCGTGTAGTAGCTCAGCAGGAACGCTGCGCCGATCTGGCTAAAGACGTTACCACCGCCGGTGCCAAGGCCGTAGATTGTTTTCCGCCAAAGCGGAACCTTTTTGCTCTCGTTCATACAAAGAGACCTCCTTTTTTGTGATACCCTTTGACCGGCTGGCGCTGTAGATGGCCTTGCCGCACCGCTTATTCCGGCGCTCCGGCAACCTTTGACAGCCGGTTTTCGTATCTGTTTCACATTATAGTTTCCAAAAACTTGACAAGCAATTCAAAATCCTGTATAATCAATTCCAGACCAGAATAGATTTGTGAGGTATGTCAAATGAATCTGAGCTATTTTCGTGAATTTATTGTATTGGCAGATACTTCTAATTATCAGGAAGCGGCGGAGCGGCTCTTTATGGGCCAGTCCACCCTGTCCAAGCACATCATGGCCATGGAGCGGGAGCTGGGGGTGCCCCTGTTTGAGCGCACCTCCCGCCGGGTGGCGTTGACCAAATTCGGCAAACTGCTGCTGCCACACGCCAGAACCATTGTGCAGGCCCAGTATGACTACACCGCCGACCTGGAGAACGAGACGGAATCCCTGCGGGGCCGGGTCACTGTGGGGACGGTTTCCGCCACCGCGAAATACAGGATCACCGAGGTCCTCGCCAGTTATAAAAGAAGCTATCCCCACAGCAGTGTGCGGATGATAGAGGGCGACCCCAGTGAACTGATTGCACAACTGAAGGCCCGCAAGTGCGATGTGATTTTCGCACATCTGCCCAATAACAGTCTGGAGGATGCGGAGCTCCAGGGCTTCTGGTACTGTGATGACTACCTGGTGGGCGTTTTCCCCCGCAGCCATCCCCTGGCAGGGGAGAAGGTGCTGCCCCTGGAGCGGCTCCAGGATGAGACGTTTATTGCCCTGGCGGAGAACAGCGTTGCCCACAATCTGGTGCTGGAGAGCTGTCATCGGGTGGGCTTCTCCCCCAAAGTCGCCTTCTTCTGCAATCGCATCGACAGCGTGCTGGACCTGGTCACCAAGGAGATGGGCATTGCCATTTTGATGGAAAATCTGACGGTGCGGCCGGAGGACTCCAACTTTCCGTACCAGGCCCCCTTCTCCGTGGTTCAGCTCCAGCCCCGTGTCACCGCCCCGGTCTATCTCTGCTACCGGGCGGATGAAGAGCTTTCCCCCGCCGCGAAGCATTTCGTCCAGTCCGTACAGGAGGAGATCGCCAACCGAAGCCAAACGTAACGGGCGCAGCCCCGGCCCATTTCATGCCGATTTGGAATGATACGCCGGTTTGCCGCTCAGCGGCGACCCTCCGCCCCGCACCCTTTGCCCCGCCAGCGCATAAAATAAGTCGAACGCCGCGTGAAGCAGCATTCGACTTATTTTTCACTGAGAAGGAGCTTGTGCGTATGACCAGAAAGTCATCTGAAACCAGCCGCTGCACGGACTGCAGCGGCACCATGCCCTCCTGTGCGCCGCTGGCGGTACCCTATGTACCCTTCCAGCAGGAGAACGCCCCCATTTATAAGGACTGCGACGCCCTGAGCCAGGGGACCCTGTTTCCCTGCCTGAACCTGCCCTTCCACCTGGCGGTGAACGGCACCCCGGTGCCCATGACGCCGCTGGCCCAGCTCCAGGCCCTGGACTTTGTCCTCCAGGAGCTGGCCCTGTACCTGGACACCCATCAGGACGATGAGGACGCATTCACCCTGTTCCAGGAGTATTCCGCCATGATGGAGCGCTCCCGGGCCGCCTACGAGCGGCAGAACGGCCCCCTGAACCTGGCGGCGGCCGCCGCGGACAGCTGCTGGCAGTGGACCCATTCCCCCTGGCCTTGGGACCTGAAAGGAGAGGATTGACCCATGTTTGTCTATGAGAAGAAGCTGGAATACCCCGTCCGCATCAAAACCCCCAACCCCAGGCTGGCCAACCTGATTATCTCCCAGTACGGCGGGCCGGACGGGGAGCTGGGGGCCTCCCTGCGCTACCTCTCTCAGCGGTACAGCATGCCCTATGACGAGTGCAAGGCCGTCCTGACGGACATCGGCGTGGAGGAGCTGGGCCACCTGGAGATGGTGGGCACCATCGTCCACCAGCTGACCCGGAACCTGACCCAGGAGCAGATTGAGGCCGCCGGCTTTGACGCCTACTTTGTGGACCACACCGCTGGCGGCGGTGGGGTAGACGCCCGCGGTGTGGTCCAC
>JAJQET010000050.1 GCA_021201515.1 Clostridiales bacterium
GCTTCCTGGGGGAGGCAAAGCAGGCGGAGGCCCTGGGCTGCGTGGCGGTGGCCTCCGACCTTGACCACGCCTATAGCAAGAAAACCGGCGGCTATGATGCCGACCCCAAGGAGGGAGCTCTGTTCGGCCCGAAGAACGTGGAGGAGCTGGCAGAGGCTGTGAATCAGCTTCACGTCCCTCTGGTGGTGAAGGGCGTCCTCAGCGTCAGCGACGCGGTGAACTGCCAGAAGGCAGGAGTGCGTTACATTCTGCTGTCCCACCATCACAGCATTATGGACTATGCCGTTCCCCCTGTGATGCTGCTGCCGGAGATCCGGCAGGCGGTGGGCCGGGACATGACCATCATCGTGGACTGCGGCATTGACACCGGCGCGGAGGCCTTCAAGGCCCTGGCCCTGGGGGCCGACCTGGTGTGCAGCGCCAGGGCGGTGATGAAGGCCCTGCGCAAGGGCGGCAAGGCCGGCGTGGTGGACTGGGTTCAGCAGAACACCGCCCTGCTGCGCACCTACCTGAACCGCACCGGCTCGCCGGATATTTCCCACATCGACCCCACTGTGATTCACAGAAGGGCGTTCTGACAAGGAACAGAACCAGGCGCCAGATGGGCTGCTTTCGGCAGTCCATCTGGCGCTTTTGCCTTTGAGAGGGTTCGGCGGGAAAAAATAATCCGAACTCAGCTCCATTGGAGCGAAGTTCGGATTATCCCAATCTGGTGCGCGAGGCGGGAGTCGAACCCGCACGCCCGTAAAGAGCACTGGCACCTGAAGCCAGCGAGTCTACCAATTCCACCACTCGCGCATACCTGAAATTGTCTTGTGCCTCAGCACGTGTATTATAATACCACGCAGCCCGGCGGTTGTCAACCCCCAATTTTACTTTTTTCCCTGAAAAATCCGGGGTGGCGCAGCTACCCGATGAGGCCGAAGTGCAGACAGGCGTCGTAGATGCCGCTGCCGTCGCAGGGGCCGGTGATGTAATCCGCCGCGGCCTTTGCCATGGGTTGGCCGTCCCCCATGCAGATGCCGCAGCCGCAGAAGCGGAGCATTTCCACATCGTTGGGGCCGTCGCCAAAGGCGAAGGTGTCCTCCTGCTCCATGCCCAGGTGGGTCAGCAGGGCCTGGATGCCGGTGGCCTTGCTGATCTCTTTGGGGACAAGCTCCGCCATCTGGTGATGTTCGCCGTACCACAGCAGCTGGAACCGCCGCTCCAGGGCCGGGACGCAGCCATGCTCCTCCAGCCGCCGCCCGCTGGCGATGAAAGCCTTCTGCACCGAAGCCTGCTGACCGGGGACGTAGGGCACCAGCGGCACGCCGGGGCCGAACACGTTGCCCCACAGGGCACGGATGGCGTCCTCCTGGGCGGACTCGTAATAAAGGCCCTCCGGCCCCTCCAGCACGAAGACGCAGCCGCACTCAAACAGCAGGTCGTGGAGCCAGACGGTCTCCTCCGGCGTCAGGGCGTCAAAGTGCACCGTTTCCCCCTGATAGACCACATGGCCCCCTGCCGCGCAGATGATGCCGGCGAAGTTCAGCGCCTCCGCCCAGTCGTTGGCCACCGCCACCCGGAGGGTGCGCCCGGTGCAGAGGATGGGCAGGTGGCCGTTTTCCCGCAGGAGGCGGAGGGCCTTCTTTGTCGGCTCCGGCACGGGGGTGTGGTAGGGCTTCAGGGTGCCGTCTATGTCAAAAAATACCAGTTTGGAGTCCATCGTCCTGCCCTCTCTGTGCTGCCTGTCGGAAGAGGCTGTTACCCCTCGTCGTCTTCCTCGTCCTCCTCGTCCGTATAGCCCACGTCGATGGTGAACCGCTGCCCGCAGGCCCCGCAGGCCACCTGGCCCCCGGCCAGGGTCTCCTCGTCCAGAATGATGGGGGCGTGGCACTTGGGGCACTCCACCTCAAATTCGGTGTCCCCGTCCTCGTTATCCTCGTCGTCCTCCTCGTCCAGACTGTCGGACAGCAGGTCGCACAGCTCGTCCACAGCCTCGTTCAGGTCGTCCACCTGGTCGGCCATGGCGGTGATGCTCTCCTCGTTCTCTGTGACGTGACCGGCCATCTCCTCGATGACGTCGATCATGGCGTTCATCAGCCTGGCCTCCGCCGTGCCGGTGTCAGACAGGCCCAGACCGTCATACAGCCCCCGCAGATAGGCGGCCTTCTCCGATAATGTCATGGGAATATGCTCCTTTCGGTTGAAAAAAGGCCGCATCGCAATGCGGCCTTTGGATGGATGTGCCCTTACTTGCAGCGGCCCATATACTCGCCGGTGCGAGTGTCGATCTGAATGCGGTCGCCCTCGTTGATGAAGAGGGGCACCTTCAGCTCCGCGCCGGTCTCCACGGTGGCGGGCTTGGTGACGTTGGTGGCGGTGTCGCCCCGGACGCCAGGCTCGGTCTTGGTGACCTCCAGCTCCACAAAGTTGGGGATGGAGACGGAGAAGATCTTGCCCTTGTAGGACAGCAGGGTGCAGGGGTCGTTCTCCTTGACGAACTTGAAGTTCTCCGGCAGGGAGTCGGAGGCCACAGGCTCCGTCTCATAGGTCTCCAGATCCATGAAATAGTACAGGTCGCCGTCGCTGTAGGAATACTCCACATCCTTACGCTCAATGAAGGCTTCCTCAAACTTGGCGGTGGGGTTGAAAGAGGTCTCGGTCACGGCGCCGGTGACGATGTTCTTCATCTTCGTGCGGACGAAGGCGGCGCCCTTGCCGGGCTTTACATGCTGGAACTCCACGACCTGCATCAGCTTGCCCTCATACTCAAAGGTCTTGCCGTTTCTGAAATCGCTGGCAGTGATCATAAATCAATTCCTCCAATAAACTAAAATAGGCGCAACCGCCCTTTTATTGCATTTACACAGATATTTTACATGATATTCCCCCTTTTTGCAAGGGGGAACCGCTAACTTTATGAAAAAACTTGGCCCGGCCAAACCTTCCGCTCCGGCGTGAAGGAAAAGCTGCACAAAATTTGGATTTTCCCCCAAACCGCCCTTGACAAAAGGGCGAAGCATGCATATAATAATGCTTACAAACCCCAAAAGCGCAGAAGGGATGAAAGACCTGGCAGGCCAGCGCAGAGAGTCGGCGGTTGCTGTAAGCCGATGTGACGTGCCCGGTGTATGACTGATCCCAGAGCTGACGGCCTGAATTTTGCCTGAGGGCGGATAGTAGGGCAGTACGGCAGGACACCGTTATCCGTCCGGGCCTTGTTGGAGGCCGCAGAGGGCCAGACCGTGATGTCTGGCTGAATCAGGGTGGTACCGCGTATTCTACGCCCCTGACCGGTAAGCTGGTCGGCAGGCGTTTTTTCTTTTGCCCTGCGGCCGAACCCAGCGGCGGCGCGCCGCACATAAAATCTGAATGTTGGAGGAAACACAGTTATGCACGGTTATGAAAAGTATATCCCCTTCAAGCCCCAGCCCATCGAGAACCGCACCTGGCCGGACAACCTCATCACCAAGGCCCCCGTCTGGTGCTCCGTGGATCTGCGGGACGGCAACCAGGCCCTCATCGACCCCATGAACATGGAGGAGAAGCTGGAGATGTTCCACATGCTGGTGGACGAAATCGGCGTGAAGGAAGTGGAGATTGGCTTCCCCTCCGCTTCGGAGACGGACTATAGCATCTGCCGGGAGCTGATCGAGGGCGGCCACATCCCCGACGACGTGACCATTCAGGTGCTGGTGCAGGCCAGGGAGCACCTCATCAAAAAGACCTTCCAGGCCATCCAGGGGGCCAAGCACGTCATCTTC
>JAJQET010000025.1:0-1830 GCA_021201515.1 Clostridiales bacterium
TGTGGATGACCTGGCAGGCTATGAATCCTCTTCGTCTGTTGTGGCGGAATCCACAGCGCAGCCGGAGGCGTCCTCCTCCCTGCCGCCGGAGGCGGAGCCCTGGGAGCCGGAGCAGACCGTCACCGTCCTGTCCTCCTTCTCCTCCTCCGCTGTCCCCTCCATGGCCGACCTGGGGGACGGGCGGGTGTTCTGCTGCTGGACGGACTTCGCCAACGACGGCCAGGACAGCGGCACCGGCGTCTGCATTGTGGATCTGGCCGCCGATGCGGTGGAGGGCAGCGCCCTCTTTGACCAGTATCTGGAATTTGTCCGCCTGTTCCCGGACGGCAGCGCCCTCTTTCTCTCCTATGCGGACAGCTGCTTCTATCTGATGGACGAAACGCTGACCCTGACCAGGCTTGACACCCCCAACACCGATGGGCAGTTTTCCAATGACCGCAGCCTGTACTACTATAAGAGCGAAGGGGACCTGTACCGGTGTGACCTGTCCACCGGGGAGGAAACCTGTATCCCGCTGGAATACGGCTTCCGCATCGCCTCCATGAACGGCTTTTGCGGGGACGGGGAAGAGCTGCTCTGCTGGGTGCGCACCACGATGTACTCCTACTATGACGAGAGCCTGGCCCTGGTGGACGGGGAGAGCGGCGACGTGCTGCTGCTGGACCCGGAGCTGTCCGACGTGGTCTGTGTGGGGGATACCTTTTACAGTCTGAACTGGCTCAGCGACACCGAGGATCGCCTGCTGATCTACGGCGCGCTGGAGGGGGAGGAGCCGCTCTATTCCTACACCATCTCTTCCCCGGAGGATTCCTATCTGGAGGTGACGCTGCTCCCCGGCTCCGAGTATGCCTTTAACCTGATTTACACCTGGACGGAGGACGGCGTGGAGGCGGAGACGGTCACCAGCTTCCTCTACCGCATGGGGGAGGGCGGCGCAGTACAGGTTGCCGATCTGAACGAGGCCGGTCTGTCCGACACCCCCTACTCCTACCTCTATCTGCCGGAGCAGAACCTGATTGCCGTTGCCATCTACGCCGACGGCGGCGCCCACATGGTGATTCTGGACCCGGAGCAGATGCCCTTCTCCCCGGCGGGGGAGGCCCAGGAGGTGGGCGCTGAGGCGAGGATTGACAGCGAGACCCTGAGCGCCTATCAGGCAGAGCTCACGCCGGTGGCCCTGCCCGACAACATGGCCGAGGCTCAGGCGAAGGCGGAGGAGCTGGAGGAGACCTACCAGGTTCATGTCCTGCTGGGGGCACAGTGCGCCGGGGCCTGCGACGCCTCCGAGTTCGACGTGACCACCACGGACCAGGTGGGGTTCGCCGACGAGTGCGCCTCCGTCCTGGCCGCCCTGGAGCAGCTGGAGGCGGCGCTGGTGCTGTACCCGTCGGACTTCTTTGCCCAGTTCCAGACCGCCAACGGGGAGGACGGCGTCTACTTCCTGCTGACCGGCCCTATCGGCAGCGACCGGAACATGAGCGTCGCCGGGTTTGAGTACGGCGTGGAAAGCCGGGAGTTCATTTGCCTTGACATCACCGAACCCAATTATGTCTTAACGCAAAACTTCTGCCATGAGCTTTGGCACGCCACAGAAAACAAAATCGATGACACGGATTTTCTCGGCTTTTACGACGGCTCCTGGGACGCCTGCAACCCGGAGGGATTCGAGTACTATTACTCCTATGACTACCTGGATTATGCCTATGCAGCAGAAGCTCAGGCGTACGCCTACTTCGGCGGGGGGTCGGAGGTTTACTTTGTGGACAGCTATTCCCAGAGCTATGACAAGGAGGACCGGGCCAGAATTATGGAGTACATCATGACCGACGA
>JAJQET010000025.1:1840-3739 GCA_021201515.1 Clostridiales bacterium
GAGTTGATGGCGTACCCTGCCATTCAGCAGAAGCTTCAAATCATGTGCGACGGCATCCGAGCCGCCTTCGACACGGAGGACTGGACGGACGTGTACTGGGAACGGTTTTTCGACACCTCCGCCGGGTAGGAAGGTTCCCGCGCCTGATTGTGACCGCGTGATTCGGCTGCACAGAAGTTTTACAGGAAAATTTCACCTCCCTGCTTGTGCCAGGGTGCAGGATTTGCTATAATGGTGCCTGCCTGAAAACTGTTACATGGGAGGAAGAAACGGTATATGAACGACTTGAACGACATTCTGGAATTTATCCTGAAATTCAGTGAACGGATGCTGGTCAGCGGCGCGAATCTGGAGCGTTTGGATGACAGCGTCTACCGCATCTGTGAAGCCTACGGCTGTCAGGATGTACATTTTTTCTCGCTGAACTGCTATGTCAGTCTGAGCATGAAGGACGCCCAGGGAAACAAGGTCATGGGCCAGCGGTGCATCTGGAGCGGCGTGGACACCCATCTGGAAAACCTCAGCCGGTTAAACCAGCTGTCCAGACAGGTCTGCGCGGACCCTCCGGCGCCCTCCGCCCTGGCGGGGATGCTGGATGAGGCGGTGAACACGAAGGGCTATTCCCAGCCCATGCTTCTGGCGGGCTTCCTGCTGGCCATGGCGGGCCTGACCGGCGTGTTCGACGGCACGCTGGGGGATTTGGTTATCATCCTGCTGAATACGGTGCTGATGTTCCTGGCGGGGCGTTACCTGAGGCGGCTCATCTTCAACAAGGTGGTGTTCAATGTGCTGTGTACCTTTGTGGTGGGCAGCATCGCCATCGGCGCCCAGGCGGTGGGCATTGCCGGCAGCCTCTACACCGTGATGATCGTGAACAGCATGATGCTGATTCCCGGTATCGCCATGGTGAACTCCTTCCGGAACATCCTCTGCGGGAATGAGATCAACGGTCTGGTGGAGTTCTTCAAGGTCATTCTGGAGACGATGGCCATTGTCGGCGGCTTTATCCTGAGTATCTATCTGTTTGGGGGGAATATCGCATGATGGAATCAGTGAAATTAGTTATCTGCTCCTTCTGCTCGTCCTTCGGTTTCGGTATTGTGTTCCGCATTGAGCGGAAGTACCTGCTGATCGCCGGGCTCAGCGGTGCGCTGACCAGAATCGTCTATCTGCTGCTGTTGCAGGTCACGCCGGAGCCCTTTATCTCCTGCTTCCTGGCGGCTGTGGCGGCGGCCGCTTTCTCAGAGTTTATGGCGGTCTCCACCAAAAATCCCTCCACCGTGTTTCTCTATCCCTCCATCGTCCCGCTGCTGCCCGGTGGCACCCTCTACTATACGGTGGTGGGTCTGCTGCTCCAGGACACGGAGCTGGTGGCCGCCAACGCGGGGCCCTGCCTCCATTCGCTGACGGGGCTGGGCATCGGCTTTATCATCATCTCCATCTTCATGCACTACCGGCGCACCTATCGGCACCGGATGAAGTGGAAACTCCTGGGCCGCCTTGGGCGGAAATCCAGGGTGTGACCCTTTGCACATCTCATGACAGTGCTGACCCACCCTGCCGGAGGAAAGAAGCCCGGCAGGGTGGGGGTGTTTTTGGAGGCAATGCTGTCAACTTAAGATACAATCTATCCTGAGTTGAGGGGAATAACGTAGTTGTACCGTCAGATGTCCACGACCAAAGGACAACAAAATTGACGCCACGTTCCGCCCGCCATCGGCAGGGCGGAACGGGCGGCAATCGTACCCAGCCGCCATCGGCGGCAGCTTTGGTGCGTAGCAAGTCACATCGTCTGTTGCCTGACAGACCACTTTAATTGAGAGGCAAGGCGGAGCCGCCAGCGGGATACGGGGAGATTCTTAAGAGGGGGGCCACCGGCCTCCCTCTTGAGCCGCCTTC
>JAJQET010000259.1 GCA_021201515.1 Clostridiales bacterium
GGACGCGGGATGTTCTTGAACAGAATTAGAAAAAATTGTAAAGCCTTTATGAACAACACCGGGCCTGAGGCATTACGACGCGCTGGTGATGGTCTCCTGCAAGGCGGCCAGGGCGTCGAAAAAGGCTGTGTAGTCCAGCTCCTCCAGCACGTCCGCATAGGTGACGTCGGCGGCGGAGGCAGCTTCGCTGATGGCGGCACTGAACAGCTCGTCAGCGTAGTCCTGCCGCACGCTGGACAGGTTCTCCTCCCCCAGGGGCAGGCGCAACACCACAAAGTAGCCGTAGTCGGTGGCGTCGGTGATGCCCACCTCATACTCCTCCAGGGCCAGCACTGTATCACCGAAGGACAGGCTGCTGGAGGGACTGACGTAGCACTCCTCTGCGTCGCCGTCCTCATTCAGTTCCGCCTGCTGAGCTTGGAACTCCTCCACCAGCTCGTCGCCGCTGAGCTGGGCGAGGGCCTCGTAGCAGGCCTGTGCTTCAGCATGGACTTCCTCCAGTTCCTCATCCTCCAAATCCACGCCGTTGAACAGGATGTACCGGCAGTTATAGTAGCCGTTCTCCTCGGCGTACTCTTCGGCCATCTCATCCGTAATTTCCTCGGAGCCGCCCTCGCCGTAAACCGCTGACTGATAGTTGTTGCCATAGGTGGTGCAGGTGAAAATCTTCTCCATCGCGCTCAGGTTGGACCCCAGATAGAGCAGGTCGGACTCCAGCAGGTCCGCCAGAGCGTCCTCCATCTCGGCCTGATCTTCCTCGGAGAGCGTAACCCCGGCGTCCTCCGCCAGCTTCCGGGCCACCACCATCTGGAGGGAGGCATACTCCGCCATCTGAACGAAGAAGTCGGCATAGGTCATATCGTCGCTGTAGGCGTCGTCCAGGCTGATGTCATAGCCGTAGATGGAGAACATCAGCATATAGTACGTCTCGTAATAGCTCAGGTAGTAAATGAACATATCCGCCGTGACCTCCGCCCCGTCCAGGGAGATAACCACGGTGTCACTATCCATGACGCCGTCGGTCAGGTAGGATACGCAGTCCTCCCTGGCCTCTGCGGGGACAGCGGCCAAAATCGCCTCCTCCTCACTGGTGAGGTCAGAGCCGGAGGCGGACTCCGCCTCAGAGGATGTGCTGGCGGATGACGCCGCGCCGTCAGAGGTGTCGCTGTCTCCGCTTTGCCCGCAGGCGGTCAGGGAACAGACTGTGGCCAACGCCAGCAGCAGGGCAATGATGCTTCGTTTCATGGGAATAGCCTCCATTCTTTCTCTCGGAAGGACGCCTGCCGCGCCAGCGGCGGACCGTCTTTTATTTTCGCAGTAATTGGGCCGTCTGTCAAGGAAAAACGTCCGTTTTGGATGATTTTGCGTCAGGAGAGGAGCATACTGACCCCGCCGATGGCCAGCAGATGCAGGGGGTAAAACCAGTAGAAGAAGTTTTTCAGGTTTCGGCTGCCCCGCTGCCCGTTGTAGGCCAGCAGCAGGAGCAGGGAGAGCAGGCTGTAGGGCTGCACCCACCCCGTTTCCAGGGACAACAGCAGCAGCCCCACGCCGAAGCCCAGCAGGGGCAGCCGCCTCCGCAGGAATTGGGGCAGGTCGGGGCAGCGCTCCGGCGGCAGGTCGCACAGCTCGGCAAACACCGGCAGCAGCACCCCCAGAAAGCCGTAGTCCACCGTAAAGAACAGACACAGCAGGTACGCCCCCAGGAGGCAGAGGGCCACAACCGCCAGACTGGGCCCGTCCCGCCGCCGTTTCCATTCCTGGACGGCGTACAGCACGCAGATGGACAGGGAAAAGGTGATCAGCACATTCCCGTAAATCTCTCCGTCATAGACATAGTAGGCCGCCACGCAGACAAGACCCAGCCCCAGCATCCGGGTCAGGTAGACCCGCCGGTCGTGGGTGTACCGGCTGCCCTCATAGATGAAGTAAGCGAACAGGGGAAAGGCCAGCCGCCCGATGATGCGCAGGGCGATGACACCGGGCAGCAGCTCCGCCCCGATATGGTCTACCACCATGGTGGCCGCGGCGATCAGCTTCAGCTGGTTCTGGTTGAAGCCGGGCGCGGACCAGCCGGTTTTGCGTGCTTCCATGGAATCCCTCCCCGGACGGCTCTTCCGCCGCCCCTCTCACCGGAACCAGAATCCAATGAAGGTGTCCTTCGGCGTCCGGTAGGTTTGCAGGCCGCACTCATAGGCGAACTGGCGAATCAGCCCACCCTCCTCGTCGTACTCGCCAAACACCTTGGCGGTGCCGCTGTTGCAGATGTAGTTGCCCTCCAGCGGCGTGACATTGGAGACAATGCTGGAATAGGGCACGTCGAAGGAGAAGGCCAGGGAGAAGGTTCTGGCCTTCTCGTCCACCAGATAGAGGTACATCTGGGAGGTCAGGGAACTGCTGGCCAGCACCGTCCCCACGCTGTCCGGCAGTTTGGGTGCCTTCCAGCTGTGGCGGGTGCTGTTGGCCCAATAGTTATTGTTGTACAGCCGCAGATAGTACTGCCCTTCGGGCAGGGCGCTGTCCGGCTGGTACTCCACGGTGTGCTGGCCGTACTGGGGGACGAAGTCCCCCACCGGAGTGTAGGAGTACCGGGCAAAGTCCGTGTCCTGCCAGAACGCCGGGTTGCCGATGAGGTAGCCGATCTCCGGCGCGGTGTGGAGGTTGACCACCTTAATAATGGTGGAGGTCTCCCTGGAACTGACGATGATGCTGTCGCCCTCCGGGATATACTGAATCGTGTTCAGATGGAGCCAGTCGTTCTTCCCCGCCATCCAGAAGAACGCATCCTGGGGCGTAATGGTGGAGGTTTCCTTTTCATAATAGGAGCGGAACAGATCCTTGAAGTCCAGCAGCTGGGTCACGGCCCCGGTCTCCAGGTCCAGCTCCACCAGCAGGTCCTCCACGTCGTTCACTTCGCCCACGTCGCTGGTCAGGATCAGCACCTTCGGCTCGTCCCCCTTCAGCGCCATATCATGGTGCATCTCATAGCCCTCCAGGGGGTACACCGCCACCGCCTGCCCCAGGGCGTTGAACTGGGCCAGCTTGAAGGCGGAAACGCAGGTGAGCATCTGCCCCTTGTACCAGAGGATGCGGTCCAGGCTGTACCCCTCCAGCACCATCTCGTAGCGCAGGACCCCGCTGTTGTCATAGAAGAAGGCGTAACCGTTGTGGCCCCCCACCCGAACCAGGGTGTACAGGCCGGAGGACAGGGGCGCGGCGCTCTCCCCCTCCTGATAGTCCAGCTTCACCTGGTACTCGGACACCGGCTTGGGCATCTCCACCGTGAACGCCATGTCGTTGACCAGCCGCCCTTTGGGACCGATCAGCTCCAGGGTCACATGGTTCTTCATCCCCGGCACCAGGCCGATGAGCTGGAACTCGTGGCGGGTGGTGGCCCCGTCCCCGTCGTTGGCCCTGGCGGTGTAGTCCGGGATGTCCTCCCGGTCCACATGGATGGTGTACCGCATCTGCCCCTGGAAGGTGGTGGTGAAGGACAGATACAGGCTGTTCCCCGCCGTGCCGAAGGGATTCAGGATGGCCAGAGGCTTCTCCAGCGTATAGCGCCCCTGGGAGGACAGCTTGACGATGGCCGCCGCCAGACGCTCCTGCACCTGCCGGTCATAGTAGGTGAAGCCCTTCTCCTCCGCCTCGTCGGGGATGATTTGCAGAATGTCCAGGTCGGACTTGCAGGAGGCGGCAAAGGAGGAGACGTGCAGCTCCTGGTCGCCGGACA
>JAJQET010000270.1 GCA_021201515.1 Clostridiales bacterium
TTCGCATCGTGGGGGTGGGGGCTAAGGAGGGGGACCTGTTTTATAACGACTACATCGCCTCCAGCCCCAGCCGCACCATGGCCGGGCTGCGCTCCTTCCGTCAAAAGGTGATTCTGATTGCCGGAGGCTATGACAAGCATCTGGACTATGAGGTGCTGGGGCCAGACCTGGTGGCCCATACGAAGCGCCTGGTGCTGACCGGCGCCACAGCCGGGGTCATTGAGGCCGCCGCCCGACACGCGGAGGGGTACAGTGAGGAAACTCTTCCCATCACCACCATTGACGATTTCGGGGAGGCGGTGCGCTTTGCGGCATCGGTGGCGGAGCCAGGGGATGTGGTCATTTTGTCCCCGGCCAGCGCCTCCTTCGATAAGTTCAAGAACTTCATGGTGCGGGGCGATACGTTTAAGGAGCTTGTCCGCAGTCTGTAAGGAGGTTCGCAGGTTTGAACACGTTTGAGATACTGGACACCCTGACCCAGGCGGTTGGCCCCTCCGGCTACGAGCTGTCGGGGTCGTCCCAGACTGCCGCGGCCCTGCTGGAGCCGCTGGTGGATACGGTGCGCATCGACCCCATGGGCAACGTCATCGGCGTCCGCCGCTGCGGGAAGAAGCACGCCAAGCGGCTGCTCTTGGACGCCCACATCGATGAGGTGGGGATGCTCGTCACCGGCTATGAGGAGGGCGGCTTCCTGCGGTTCACCCAGCTGGGGGGCATCGACCCACGGGTGCTGCCCGGCCGCGAAGTGACGATTCTGGCGGAGCAGCCCCTGTTTGGGGTGGTCACGGCCCAGTCTGCCCACCTGTATGAAGGGGTCGACAGCGTGGCCCCTATGACGGAGCTGGCCATCGACACCGGTTACCCCACGGAAAAACTGAAAGGGCTGGTGCCCGTCGGCACCCCGGTCGTCTATCGGGAGCCGTGCTTTGCCCTGGGCAAAAAGCAAATCGCCTCCAAGTCCATGGACGACCGCAGCTGTTTTGCCGTCATCCTGAAGGCCCTTCAGCTGCTGGCAGGGGAGACCCTGGACGTGGATTTGTACGTGGTCGGCTCCTGCTGTGAGGAAGTGGGAGGCCAGGGGGCCGTGGTCACGGCCTACGACATCGCCCCGGACTGGGCGGTGGCGCTGGACGTCACCTTCGCCACCACCCCGGATGCGCCAGGGAAGGGGTTCGCCCCAGGTTCCGGCCCGGCCATCGGCATTGGCCCCAACGTGGCCTGGTGGATGGCGGAGCGCTTTATCTGTAAGGCAAAAGAACTTAACATCAAATATAGCGAGGAAGTTATGGCGGGAAATACCGGCACCAACGGCTGGGAGCTGCAAATCTCCCGGGAAGGGGTGCCCACCGCCATCCTCAGCCTGCCGGAAAAGTATATGCACACCCCCATTGAGGTGATTCACCGGAAGGATTTTAAGAACTGCGCCAGGCTTTTGGCCGCCTTTGTGCGGGATTTGGGGAAGGAGGCAGAGCCATGCTGCTGAATGAACTGAATTTGCTCTGCCTGCTCCCCGGCGTGGCCAGCAGGGAGGAGGCGGTGCGGGATTATATCCTCTCCGCCGCAAAGGGATATGCGGACGAGGTGCGGGTGGACCGGATGGGGAACGTCATCGCCTGCAAGGGGGGCAGAACCCACAAAACCCCCATTATGCTCACCGCGCACATGGATGAAGTCGGTGTAATGGCAACTGACTTTACAGATTCTGGCTATGTCAAATTTGACTTCGTGGGAGAGGTGGACCGCCGCACCGTCATCGGGAAGCGGGTTTTCCTGGGAAAAATGGGGGTTCCCGGCGTGTTCGGCATGAAGCCCATCCACCTGACCAGCAGAGAGGAACGCCAATCCTACCCCAAAACCGGCAGCCTTTACATTGACATCGGCGCGAAGGATAAGGCGGAGGCCCAGTCCCTCATCTTCAGAGGGGACGTGGGCGTGTTTGCCAGCGAGTTCCTGAGCTTTGGCGAAGGGCGCATCAAGTCCCGGGCCATCAGCGGGCGGGTCGGCTGCGCGGTGCTGCTGGAGCTGATGAAGCGGCCTCTGCCGGTGGACTGCACCTTCGTCTTTACGGTGCAGGAGGAGGTAGGCGCCCGGGGCGCCTTCGGCGCGGCCTTTGGGGTGAAACCGGAGCTGGCGCTGGTGATGGGCAGCGCAGCGGCCGACGACCTGCCCGATGTCCCGCCGGAGCGCCGGGGCTGCGCTCTGGAGAAGGGCGCAGTGATTCCCGCCATGGACGGGGGAACCGTCTATGACAGGGGCCTGTTCGCCCTCCTGCGGGACACGGCGGAGGCGGCCCAAATCCCCTGGCAGATGCCGGAGGGAGCGGAAGAGAAAACCGACGCCATGGCGGTGCAGCGCAGCCGTTCCGGCGTGCGGGTGGCGGCCATTGCCGCCCCGGTGCGCTATGCCCGGACGCCGTCGGAGGTGGCGGCGGAGTGCGACCTGGAGGCCGTGCTGCATCTGGCTGAGGCGTTTCTGGACGCCGTTGGAAAGGAGCAGGAAGGATGAATTTGACACTGTTGCAGTCGCTGACGGCGGCCTTTGGCGTCTCCGGCTGTGAGGAGGATATTCGCACGCTGATTTTACAGGAGGTCACGCCCCTGGCGGACGATGTGACCGTGGACGCCCTGGGCAACGTCATTGCCCACAAACAGGGGAACGGGCCAAGGCTCATGTTCTCCGCCCATATGGACAGCATTGGCCTGATGGTCACCCATATCGACGAGAAGGGATACCTCCGGTTTTGCCAGGTGGGCGGGCTGGAGCCTGCCGCCATCTATCAGACCACTGTACGGTTCCAAAACGGCGTCTGCGGCGTTATCTCTGTCAATGAGGATAAGTCGGACAAGCAGTTCAAGCTGACCGACCTCTTTGTGGACATCGGCGCAAAGGACAGGGCGGACGCGGAGACCATGGTGAAGGTGGGAGACGTGGCCGCCTATGAGGGCGTCTTTCTGACGAACCGCAGCCAGATCATCTCCTCCTATCTGGACAACCGGGCGGGCTGCTTTGTGCTGCTGGAGGCCCTGAGGCAGGTGGAGCGGCCCCAGAACGACCTGTACTTCGTCTTCTCCGTCCAGGAGGAGGTGGGCTGCCGGGGGGCCAGGACAGCGGCCTGGTCGGTCCACCCGGAGTACGGCATCGCCGTGGACGTGACCTGCCCGGACGATGTGCCCGGCGCGGCTCACGTTGGCAGCACCGCCATCGGGAAGGGAGCCGCTGTCAAGGTGATGGACAGCAGCGTGATTTGCGCCCCGTCCCTGGTGAAGCGGCTCCGGGAAATCGCCGAGGCCAACCAGATCGCCGTTCAGGACGATATTCTCACCTGCGGCGGCACCGACGCCGGGCCGATGCAGGTTTCCCACAGCGGCGTGAAAACCGGCGGCATCTCTATCCCCTGCCGCTATACCCACGCCCCCGCCGAGGCGGCGGCTTGGGAGGATATCGAAGCCTGCATCGCTCTGGTGCGGGCAGTTTGTGAAAGTGAGCTGAACACCCATGAATTTTGACGCGCCGCTGCCCTTTTCTCAGCGGGTGCTGGAGCTGAGCGGTCTGGCCCAGCAGGACATCGCGGGGCAGTTTGCCTCCATCGACGCCATTGCGGAGTACAATACCCGGAAGGTGCTGTCCGCCTTCCAGAACCATCGGGTGGCGGAGGGCTACTTCGCCGGTACTACCGGCTACGGCTATGACGACCAGGGCCGGGACGAGCTGGAGAAGATTTACGCCG
>JAJQET010000216.1 GCA_021201515.1 Clostridiales bacterium
CTCCTCTTCGGTGCCGGGGTCCTCTTCCTCTACCACTTCTTCCTCTTCTTCCTGCTTCTCCCCTTCACAGGTGCCTTCCGCCTGGTACTCCGCCACGGTTTTCAGGCTCTCCACGATGTTGGCCATGGCCGCCGCCCCTGTCCGGGTGAAGTCCAGCGCCACCACCTGTTTCGTGGTTGTGCAGTCGGTGCCCGCCAGCTTGCCGCTGACGGTGCAGACGGTCAGGTAAGTGTGCATAGAGCAGGTGTCGCTGGGCTCATCGCCCTTGACGAAGGTACCGGTGGCCACGCACCCTGCCGACCGGCAGGCGCTGGTGGGGATGCCGCCGGAGGCGGTGCAGTATTCCGCCGTCACCGTTTCCACGTCGTAGGTCATCTCCTCCGGCGTCTCCTCCTGGCAGATCAGGGACATGATGGCCTGCCAGATTTCGGTGGAGGGGTTGCCGGAGTATTTGATTTTCTCCTGGTTGTCGTAGCCGCTCCAGACGGCGGCGGTGTAGGCGCTGCTGTAGCCGCAGAACCACCGGTCATAGTCGTTGGTGGTGGTACCGGTCTTGCCTGCCACGTCCACGCCGCTGATGTTGGCGACGCCGTAGGCGGTGCCGGAGGGGTCCTCAATCACGGCCCGGAGCATCTCCGTGATATAGTAGCAGGTGCTCTCGCTGAGGATAGCAGAGGCAGAGGCGGTGCCGCTGACAGTGACGACGCCGTCCGCATCCACATCCGCCGTGTAGCCGTCCGTGGCCAGAATGACATTCCCCTGGTTATCCAGCACCACAGTGTAGAGGTAGGGGGAGGTATAACTGCCCCCTCTGGGGAAGGTGGCGTAGGCCGCCGCCATCTCGTAGGTGGAGACGCCTCTGGTCTGGCCGCCTAGGGCCAGGGGGGCGTAGTTCAGGTCGTCCTCCTCCAGGCTGGTGATGCCGAAGCGCTCCGTCAGGTAGTTAAAGGCTGTTTGCAGCCCCTCCGTGTCCAGCACCTTCACCGCCAGGGTGTTCAGCGATTCCACCATGCCGTCCCAGACCGTGGTCAGGCCCCGGTAATACCCCTCCGAGTTGGAGGGCCACAGATTGTCGTCAGAATCCAGCATAAAGGGGGAGTCGTCCACCACGGAATAGGGGGTAATCAGCCCCTCCTCCAAGGCGGGGGCGTAGACGGACAGGGGCTTGATGGCGGAGCCGCTGGGCCGCTTGGTGTCGGTGGCGCAGTTCCAGATGCGGTTGCCCACCTTCTCTCCCACGCCGCCGGCCAAGGCCACCACCGCGCCGGTTTCATTGTCCACAACTGTGATGGCGGACATCAGCTCCTGCCCGCTGGCGGAATCGTAGTCCGCAAAGTAGTCCTCATCGGTATAAATGGTGTCCACAGCGCTCTGGACGTCCGGGTCCAGGCAGCTGTAAATTTGCAGGCCGCCGGAGTACAGCAGGTTGGTGGCCGTCTGGCTGTCGTAGCCATAGGTCTCCTCCAGGTCGGCGATGACCTGCTCCACCACGGCGTCGGTGTACCAGCTGTAGGTGTCGTCGGTGGAGGTGGTGTCGGTGCTGGTGCTGGAGGAGCTGTACAGGGCCACCTCAATCTGATCCTGCGTCTCGTCATAGACGTATGTGACCGTTCCGTCCTCGTCCGTCTCCGTCAGGAACACCAGGTTGCCCTCCTCGTCGGTGCCGGTGACGAAGCCCAGCTCGATCAGGGCCTCATTGGCCTCCTCCTGGGAGATCATCTCCTGATCCAGCATCTGGCTGATGACGATCCTGGCCCGGTCATGGTTCTTCTCCGGCCGGGTGTAGGGGTCGTAGAGGGAGGGGTTGTTGGTGATGGAGATCAGGAAGGCGCACTCCGCCAGGCTCAGCTCGCTGAGCTCCTTGTTAAAGTATTTCTGCGCCGCCGTCACCACGCCGTAGCAGCCGTGGCCCAGATAGATCTCGTTCAGGTACCACTCCATGGTTTCCGCCTTGGAGTGGGTGCTGTCAAACTCCAGGGCCTCGAAAATCTCCAGCACCTTCCGCTTCACCGTCACCTCATCCTGCTGGGTCAGGTTTTTGATAAGCTGCTGGGTGATGGTGCTGCCCCCCTGGACGTCCTGCCCGGTGAACATATAAACAACGGCCGCCGCCGTGCGCACCCAGTCCACACCGTGATGGGTCCAGAACCGCTTGTCCTCAATGGCCACCGTGGCGTTGACCAGCATTTCGGGGATGTCCTCATAGGCCACCCACACCCGGTTTTCCGATGCATACAGCGTTTGCAGGGTCTGGTAGCTGTCGGTATCCTCATCATAGTAATAGATGTTGGAAGAAAGATCCGTGTCGCTGGCCACCAGTTCGATGTTTGAATTCTCCACCTGGGGGAGAATCACATCCTGAATATAGCTGACCGCATAGCAGGCAATCATGCCCAGTGTCAGCAGCCCCACCAGCATCAGCGTACCCAGGACGATGAAAAACCACTTGAAGAACGCCTTGACCACACGGCCGACGCTTCGCTCATTTGTGCGCGCCAATATGCTGCACCTCCTGTAAAAAAGTTCCATATTTCGTCGGAATCGCCCTCTGCCCCGGGGACAAAACCGTCTTTCGGACATTATACCACGGCTGTCAATTCCTTACAATGCCAAAAAGGGGATTTTTTTGTTTACTTTTGTGAAGTATGGGTATACTGAGGGTATCCAATGCCGCATCTGACCGATGAAAGGAGCCTCCCCATGAACAAGCGCCGCCTCACCCTTCTCCTGACCGCCTGCGTCACCGCCCTGAACCTGACCCTGGCCGCCGCCCTCTCCCCCCAGGCGGAGAGCGCCGATTTTTCTCCCTCCGTCGCCTCTGCTGCCCCGACCGCTGACGAGGGGGAGAGCGGCGGCTACCTGCTGCTGGCGGTGGAGGGCAAGGTCTGCGTCTATCAGGACGGGGTGCTGCTGATGGAGACCGGAATTGACGTCTCCCTGCTGCCCGCCGCGGACCGGGCTGACCTGGCCGCCGGCATCCACGCTTCGGACGCTGTTGCCCTGGCCTCCTATCTGGAGGATTTCGGGGCGTAGCATCATCGCGCCGAAGCCCGTCTTGATAAATTTTACGCAAAAACCGAACCGTTCCCCTTGCAATTTTCTCCGTTTCGGGGTATAGTATCAGTATCATCAGCTGCGGACGGCCTCCCTTTCCTGTGAGGCGGCGGCTGCCCGGCTGATAGACCTCGGAATGGAGTTTCTGTTTTATGAGTGATGAACTGACAATGCTGCCTGAGGAGGAGGGCCTGCCGGAGGATCTCAGCGGCACCTTCATGACCCTGACCGACGAAGAGGGCAACGACATTGAGCTGGAATATGTGGATACCCTGGAGTATAACGGCAGCGTCTATATGGCCTTCTACCCCACCGTGCCGGAGGGGGTAGACCCGGAGAGCCTGGAGGACGATGAGGACTACGGCCTGATCATCCTGCGGGTGGTGGCCATGGACGGCGAGGACCAGTTGGAGACCATCTCCGATGAGGAGGAGCTGCAGGCCGTCTATGACAGGCTGATGGAAGAACTGTTTGAGGAGGACGATGAGCCGGAGGATGAATAATCGCCTCCCCCGGCGCATATCCTAACCATTGTACCAGGCTGCATAAAACCCTATCGCCCTGCTTGGTGCGTGATGGCTCCTCATTTAAACCCACATTTCTCAAACGGGCCGCTTACCTCTCGCAGTGGATTGCAGGCCTCCCGGCCCATTTCGGATGGTCTGG
>JAJQET010000162.1 GCA_021201515.1 Clostridiales bacterium
TCGTCCATCTGGAGAGCAGGCGGGACGAGGCCACCGGACGCCGGATGATGGTGCCGGTGGAGGGCAGCGAGGAGACCCTGCCCTGCCAGCTGCTGCTGATTGCGGCGGGCTTCCTGGGCTCCCAGCCCTACGTCTCCGACGCCTTCGGGGTGGAGCTGAACCCTCGCACCAACGTGAAAACGGCGGCAGGGAAGTACAGCACCAACGTCCCCAAGGTGTTCACCGCCGGGGATATGCACCGGGGCCAGTCCTTGGTGGTGTGGGGCATTGCCGAGGGCAGAGCCTGCGCCCGTGAGGTGGATGAGTACCTGATGGGGTACACCTGCCTGTAAACCATCCCTGTGACCCAAAGGGGGCCGCGCAGAAGCGCGGCCCCCTTTTCCATCGCAAAAGAAAATCGAAAATGTACTGAAAAAACAGTTGACAACTTTCTTTCCATCTGGTAAACTGTGTAATAGGTGATGAGGTTTTTTGAAAAAACGTTACACCATACATTCTTTCGGTGTTAATGGGGATATACCCCGGCACATATAAACCATGGTGGAGCGTCACTCCACAAAAATGATGCTCCATACATTCCAAAAGGAGGCAGTCAATTCCCGTGAGGCTCGCGGTGCGGCAGTGTGGAGACCTGTCGTATGCGGTGCGCGCATAGCGCGGCTGTGAGGTGGTCTATTGCGGAGGCAGGATCACTAGAGTCGAAGAAAATGGCAGAAGTAGTATTGAAAGGTATCAAGAAAGTCTACGACAACAAGGTGACGGCTGTTCAGAACGTCAACCTGACCATCGCAGATCAGGAGTTTATCGTCCTGGTCGGCCCCTCTGGCTGTGGTAAGTCCACCACGCTGCGGATGGTGGCCGGTCTGGAGGAGATCTCCGACGGTGAGCTGTACATCGACGGCAAGCTGGTCAATGATGTGGCCCCCAAGGACCGGGACATCGCCATGGTGTTCCAGAGCTACGCTCTGTATCCCCACATGACGGTGTATGAGAACATGGCCTTCGCCCTGAAGCTGGCCAAGCGTCCCAAGGCCGAGATCGACAAGAAGGTCCGCGAGGTGGCTGAGATTCTGGACATCACCCAGTACCTGGAGCGTAAGCCCAAGGCTCTGTCCGGCGGCCAGCGTCAGCGTGTGGCCATCGGCCGCGCCATGGTCCGTGAGCCCAAGGTGTTCCTGATGGACGAACCTCTGTCCAACCTGGACGCCAAGCTGCGTAACCAGATGCGTGCTGAGATCATCAAGCTGCGCAGCCGTATCAAGACCACGTTCATGTATGTTACCCATGACCAGACCGAGGCCATGACCCTGGGCGACCGTATCGTCATCATGAAGGACGGCATCGTCAACCAGATCGGCACTCCTCAGGAGCTGTTCAACAAGCCGGTGAACCTGTTTGTGGCTGGCTTCATCGGTACCCCCCAGATGAACTTCTTTGAGGACTCCAAGCTGCTGCTGGAGAACGGCGTGTACTCTGTCATCGTCAAGGGCCAGAAGATCCAGCTGGATGCACAGCAACAGGCGGCTCTGAAGGCCAACGGCCAGCAGCCCTGCGACATCGTTGTGGGCGTTCGTCCTGAGCACGTCACCGTGGGCGAGGGCAACCTGTCCGCCAAGGTGGAGGTTTCCGAGATGCTGGGCTCCTCCATGCACCTGCACTGCGACTGCGGCGGCGACGAGGTCGTTATGGTGGTTCCCACTGTTGACCTGACCATCGACGTGTCCGCCGGCGCAACCATCCCCTTCACCTTCCAGCCCCGCCTGATTCAGATGTTCGACAAGGCCACCACCAACAACCTGATGTGGTATGACGCCGCGTCCGCCGAGGCCTTTGCCCCTGTCAGCAAGAGCTATGAGCTGCTGGGCGCAGTGAAGTAAGACTTTATTTTCATAAACCAGCACCGCGCCCCGGTTTTCCGGGGTGCGGTTTTTTGCGTGTATGCGTGTATCCGTTTACGGCAGGAAGGACAGGGCGGTGGTCAGTCCGGCTGCTCCGCCATCAGGGCCAGCACGTCCTCCTCCGGGGCCACGCTGGGGATGCCGCCGTACCGCTGGGTGGACAGGCTGGCGGCGCAGCAGGCGAAGCGGGTGGCCTGCCGCAGCTCCTCCTCCGTCAGGGCCTCCGGCCGCTTCCCGCTGCGGAGGATGCGGCTCAGAACGCTGCCACCGAAGATGTCCCCTGCGCCGGTGGTGTCCACCACCTGGATCCCCTGAGGGGTGGCCACCCGGCCGGAAACGGCGCTGTTCGAGTAATAGCAGCCCTCCGGCCCCAGGGTCACGAAGGCCAGCGTCACGCCGTACTCCTGATGGAGCTTTTTCGCCCCATCCTCCGGGGCGCAGCCCCACAGGAAGTCCACCTCCTCATCGCTGAGCTTGACGATGTCCGCCTGGGACAGACCCCACAGAATTTGACGTTTCGCCTCCTCCAGGTCATGCCACAGAGGCTTGCGGAGGTTGGGGTCAAAGGAGATCAGCTTCCCCTGTTGACGGGCATAGGCTACCGCCTGTCGGGTGGCGGAGCGCATGGGTTCGTCCGTCAGGCTCAGGGTGCCGAAGTGAAAGTCCCTGCAATCGTCGATCAGGCTCAAGTCCAGCTCCCCGAAGGAGAGCTGGGTATCCGCCCCCGGCTTCCGGGCGAAGCTGAAGGTGCGGTTGCCCGTCTCATCCAGGGTGACGAAGGCCAGGGTGGTGAAGTAGTTGGGGGCGGAGACGATGCCCTTCGTCTCGATGCCCGCCTGAGCCAGGGTGTTTAAGAGTAGCCTGCCGAAGGCATCCTCCCCCACCTTGCCCAGAAAGGCGGTTTTGCAGCCGTAGGCATTCAGGGCGGCCAGCAGGTTGCCGGGGGCCCCGCCGGGGTTAGCCGCCAGGGTGGGGTAGCCTGCATCGTCGGTGCTCTTGCAGGCAAAGTCGATGAGCAATTCTCCGATTGCGGTGACATCATACATGGTGGAGTTCTCCTTTCAGTCTGGGTCCGCAGTATGTGACCGGATACGCCCGGCCGGCTGCCCCTTTGGATAAAGATGTTGGAAGGGAAAACGTTTTTGCCCTTGCCAGGGCGCTTTTTCACTTTCATTATACCATATCGCCCTGCCTCCGCGCAACAGATGCAATGTGGAATGATTTGCGCAAAACGTGGAACGGAGTCCCGGCTCCGCAGCCAGAATTTCACTTTCCTTTTCCCGAAAACTGTGGTACACTATACCCATCCGATTCCCATAGCTTTAGGAGGCATATACAATGGCAACAGCAGATTTGATCGGCACCCAGGTGGTGGAGATTCACTTTTTCAACAAAATTAAAACCCCGTCCCAGCTGAAGCTGAACGCCGGCTTCTCCTTCAACGTCAACTACGCCCCGGATGGGGAGCACGCGGTGGCGTCCCTGTACCAGAGCCTGAAGGACACCGACAGCGGAGAGCAGTTCTTTTGCTCCGTGGAAATGCGGGGCACCTTCAAGCTGACCGGCGAACTGGACGAGGCGGCGAAGAAACAGCTCCACGCCCAGTGCTATGACGAGATGTTCCCTTATATGCAGCGGCAGGTCAAGGAGCTGTGCGCCAGCTCCGGTATCCCCAACATGATGCTGCGCAAGAGCAAAATCAACCCGGAAAACGTCATGGTGCAGAATCGCGGGCCGGAAGTGCCAGAGGGCGAGCCGACGCTGCCCATTTATTGAGTTTTGCAGCCAGCCGAACCCACAGGGGG
>JAJQET010000255.1 GCA_021201515.1 Clostridiales bacterium
GCTGCACCACGCAGCACACAACAAAAACCATCAGAAAACACGCCAGGGTGTACAGCGTCCACTTCATCAGGCTGCCGCGACTGCGCAGCATAGCAGGGCCTCCTTTCAGCCGGCGGAAAATTCTTTTACGATAAAGACCTCGCTCAGCTCACTGAAGGTCACAGCGGGGGTGATGATGGCATAGTTCTCAATCCCGGCGGCGTCGGTGCGCACCTCGTCCACCGTGCCGATCACCAGCCCGGAGGGATAGATGCCCGTATCGCCGGAGGTCAAAACCTCATCCCCGGCGATGAGCTGGGCCTCGGAGGAGAGGTAGGTCAGCATACACTTGCCCGCGCTCATGGTGGAGAGGTCACTTTCCAGCATGGCGGCGTCGTTGGTGCGGTAGACCACCGCGCCCACGCTGATGTCCGGGTCAATGATGGTGATGACGGTGCACCAGTTGGTGCCAACTTCCGCCACGACCCCCACCAGATTGCCCGTCTCGGTGATGACGCACTGATTGACCGCCACCCCGGAGGAGGAGCCCTTATCCAGGGTCAGGGTGGACTCCCAGCTGGTGCTGGAGCGGCCGGTGATGTTGGCGTCCTCAAAGACCATGTCGCTGCGCTTTTCCGCCAGATTCAGCAGCTCCCGGAGCCGCTCGTTTTCGTCCAGGGCGTCCTGGGCCTCCCGGTTCTCCTCCCGCATTTCGGCCACCTCCTGCTCCAGGTCGGCCACCTTCTGCTGCAGCTCCTCATAACGGAAGGCGTAGTCATACACGCCCTCCACCCAGGAGAAGAAGCTGTTGGCTGCGTTGCGGAAGGGGGTGGCCACCACCCCCACCAGATTGGTCAGCGGCGCTGTGAAGTTGGGCACCACAGCGCTGCCCAGGGTCAGGCCGGCGGTGAGCAGCAGCGCCGCGATCACCACCCAGATGCCGTTTTTTCGGAAAAAATTCTTCAAGGTAAAACGTCCCTTCCTGCGAAGCGCCGGGGCGTCCGCGTCAGACGATAACTGCGATTTCAGATGGACTGCACCCCAAAGCGGCCCAGCATACGGTTCAGGCAGCTGATGGGCAGCCCCACTACATTATAATAATCTCCCTCAATCTTGTCAATAAAGAGGGCGCCCCGGCCCTGGATGCCGTAGGCTCCGGCCTTGTCCATTGGTTCGCCGGTGGCGATGTAAGCCAGCATTTCCCGCTGGGTCAGGGTGCAGAAGGTGACCTTGGTGGTCTCATGGC
The DNA here is from genome assembly GCA_021201515.1 of Clostridiales bacterium. Taxonomy (GTDB): domain Bacteria; phylum Bacillota; class Clostridia; order Oscillospirales; family Oscillospiraceae; genus Onthomonas. The sequence continues at coordinate 1,226 of JAJQET010000255.1, forward strand.
GCAGCTCCACCTCGTCGCCGCAGACCACGGCCACGCCGGTATGCACCAGATGCTTGCGGCCGGACAGGGCGTTCAGCATTTGCAGCGCCTCCGCCGCGTTTTTGGGCTTGCCCAGAATGTGGCCGTCCAACACCACGATGGTGTCCGCGCCGATGACCACGGCGTCCTCACCCTGATCCTTCGCCACCTCTCTGGCCTTGTGGAGGGCCAGACGCTCCACATACTCCTCCGGCGGGAGGGTGGGGTCCGCCTCCTCCTTCCCCTGGGCGGGGATGGTCTCAAACTCCTGGAAGCCCATCTGCTCCAGCAGGGCCTTCCTGCGGGGAGACTGGGATGCCAAAATCAGTTTCATGATACGCTTCCCTTCTTAACTGAACCTGAACCTCTTATTTTCCGGTGGAGCCGAAGCCGCCGGCTCCCCGCGCCGTCTCGTCCAAATCCTCCACCAGCCGGATATTCGCCTGAGCCACAGGGAGGATGGCCATCTGCGCAATGCGGTCCCCCGGCCGGACGGTGTAGGGGGAATCTCCGGCGTTGGCCAGGCAGACCATGATCTCCCCCCGGTAGTCGCTGTCGATGACCCCCACGCAGTTGGCGGGGGCAATGCCGTACTTCGTCCCCAGGCCGCTGCGGGCGAAGATCAGCGCCACATACCCCGCGTCCGGCAGGGCGATGGCAAATCCGGTGTGGATGGTGGCCCGCTGGCCGGGGGCGATGGTCACGGCCTCCTCCATGCAGGCGTGAAGGTCCATGGCGGCGGCCCCGGCGCTGGCGTAGTAGGGCACGGGGATATCCCGGCCGATTTTGTCCGAAAGTGCTTTGATTTTCAGTTCCATCACAGTGTATCCTCGCTTTGGCAGGCTTTTACTCCACCTCCCGGAAGTACAGCCCCCGGGTGTATGCCTGCGGCATATCGTCGTTTCGGCCCAGATAGCGGGCCAGCATACGGGCGCACTCCGCCCCCGTCTCCGTGGTGAACCGGAGCCGGGCCGCCCACAGCCCCACATGGGCGTAGGTCTCCGGCTTATCCGCCAGGAACAGGGGGACGGCGTTTAAAATCTCGTTCCGGCAGCCGTAGGCCCGCACCACCGGGAAACGCATCCGCTTCCGGTCCACGAGGGAGGGGGCCTGCTGGCAGCCCTCCCGGCATTTGCCGGTGCGGTTTTTCACAATACAGTTCTCCGTAATCATCAGCGGCAGGCGGCCGTAGACCAGCAGCTCCGTGTCCAGGCACTTGGCGAGGTCCCGCACCCGCTCCCGCCGCTGCTCAAAGGACAGCACGGCGGAGGCAAAGCCCAGCCGTTTCAGCTCAGAAAGGGTCTCCGAATTGTACACGCCCAGGCCGAAGTCTCCCCGCACCACCGGGAACCCGGCCTCCCGCGCCAGCTCCATCCCGGCCAGGGTGGATACATAGGCGGTGTCCGCCCCCCAGCGGCGGAGGGTAGTCAGCCGGTTCAGGCAGCCCTCCCGCTCCCTGTCCCACAGGATGCGGGGCAGCGTCACCGCCGGGAGGATGCCCAGGGCCTGCATCCGGCCCACCTGGTCCTTTGCCCGGAGCATGGCCTCCAAATCCAAGGCAATCAGCGCGGGGTGCAGGGCCAGCAGCTCCTCCGTCACCTGTTCCGCTTTGGCGCAGGACAGGGTGAGCCGGCACGGCTCCGCCCGGTTCTCCACTCTGGGGCATGGGATATAGGCACCTGTCCGCCGCTCCGGCGGGGCCACCCGCTGCCGGGAAAGGGCGTCCAACGCCTCCCGCCGCAGGGCGTTCATCCGGGAGACGGGGAGGGAAAGCCCCTCCTCTACCTCCGCCTGGACAGCCTCGCAGAAATAGGGGGTGCCGCCGGTTTTGGCAAGCTGCCCCTCCAGCTGCTCCGCCGTGACGGGACGATGGAGGGCGGCCTCCGGCGGCGGGGCGGTGACGGCGGCACAGTGGCCGTCCCTGTCCTCCGCCGTGACGGTGACAGGCCTCCCCGCCTCCACTCTGGCGGACAGCCGCACCGGCACCAGAGGCACCTCCCGCTGATAACCCTTCCGGGTCTCGGCAAAGAGCTGCTCCGGCAACGGCTCCTTCTCGTGGACGCCGAACATCTCCGGGCCGGTGCAGCCCTGATAGTATCCGTCCGTAAAGCCCTGACGGGAGAAGGCCAGCCGAAGCTGCTCCAGCTCCTCCCGGGTGGGGCTGCGTTTTTCCTTTAAGGCCGCGGCATAGATGCGGGTGACGATGGCCACATACTCCGGCCGCTTCATCCGGCCCTCGATTTTGGCGCAGGCCACCCCCATGTCCTCCAACGCCTGCAAATGCCCCGCCAGGCTCATGTCCTTCAGGGACAGGGGATAGCCCTCCGCCCGGTTCCCCCAGCCGTAGGGCTGGCGGCAGGGCTGGGCGCACATCCCCCGGTTGCCGCTGCGTCCGCCGATGACGGAGGAGAGGAAGCACTGGCCGGAGTAGCACATACAT
>JAJQET010000320.1 GCA_021201515.1 Clostridiales bacterium
ACGATGCACTGAGCGCGACCATTTCCTCCGGGCGCAAGGCCCAGGGAACGGTCACATTCCAGGTGCCCGATGACGCCTCCGTTGTGGAGGTCGAATACCTGACAAACTATTGGACGTCGAGTCGGATCGTATTCAGCTGCAACGAGTGATACCGTATTTTATGACAAAGGGCCAGCCTCCTGCGAGACTGGCCCTTGCTTCATTTGAACCGGTCTGCTATAATACAGGCAGGAATACCGGACTTGCCGAAACGAACTAACAACGAAAGGGAATGAGATACATGGATGCAATCAAAAAGGAACCGTTTGCCTGCGTGCGGGATAACATGACCATCCGGGGGCTTTACTTCCACCCCCAGGGGAGGAATCTCCCCATCGCAATCGTCAGCCACGACTTTATGGCGAATTACCGGACCACAAAAGGATACGCACGGTGGTTTGCGGAGCGGGGCTATGCTGCGTTCTGCTTTGACTTCAACGGCGGCGGACTGATGAGCAAAAGCGACGGTGACACCACGGACATGACGATTTTTACAGAGGAAAAAGACCTGAAGGCCGTCGTCGCCTACGCCCAGTCCCTGCCGGAGACGGACGCCTCCTCTGTGACGCTGATGGGATGCAGCCAGGGCGGCGTGGTCTCCGGCCTTGTGGCGGCGGATCTGCAGGAGGCGCTGGAGCGGCTGATTCTGTTTTATCCCGCCCTCTGTATTCCGGACGACGCCAGGGCAGGGAAGATGATGTTTGCCAAGTTCGACCCGGCCAACATTCCGGAGACCTTCCGCTGCGGCCCCATGAAGCTGGGGCGGGATTATGCGGCCTCGGTTCTGGAGTTTGACCTGATTGCGGAGCTTGCCAGATACACCGGGAAGGTGCTGATTGTCCACGGCACGGACGATCAGATCGTCGATTATCACTATTCTGAACGGGCCCAGGCGGCCTGTCAAAACGCCACGCTGAAGCTGATTCCCCAGGGGCAGCACGGCTTCTCCAAAGCGCATGACCGCCTCGCCCTGGGCTACGTGGAGGACTTCCTCGCGCAGTAAGGCGGGCAGCACCGCACCTTCTCCGGCACGAATCCGTTGGGCCATGCCGGAGGAGGGGAAACCACAAGTTCATAGTACCGCACAGAGCGCCGGTTTGCAATGACATCATTGACCAACCGGCGCTCTTGCCTGTTTACAGTTCAGCTTCGGCTTGAAATCCGTCAGGATTCCTGTGCCTTTGCGCCTTTTTCTGAAGCGCAGGCCGAATGGCCAATTCCTCTTATGCGCAAATGCAGGGAGCAATGGCCGCAGGCCATGCGAGTTGCAGACGCAAATTTCCTCGCAATCCGCTCTTGTCCATTTATTCAGAGGTTCCCTTAGGACACGCGGCACAGCAGCCACGTTATCCCATCCCTTGCAGCCCTTGAATACCCTCGTCAAGGATGCGCAGAGTCTCCTCTTTAGAGTATACCAGCTGGCTGCCTGGCAAGGACCGGAAGAAGTCCAGAAAGGCGCGGCTGATCGATCGCTCTGTGATGTGGATGTTGCAGTAATAGGCGCCGTGGATAAAATCTGCTGTGGTGTCCATCCATATGCTGCCGTTTGTGTCGATATACAGGGTCAGATAGTCCGGAATGGATAGAACAGATTGGCGCGCAATCCGTCCGATCACCCGGTCGGCAGCGATATCCTCCCGCAGTTGAGTGAGAAACAGGATGCGATCCGGCGGATCGATAGGGGTGGCAAAAGCGGGTGGCATTTCCGTAATCTGCCCGGTTTCGATGAACCGCCGCAGCCCCTTCTCGGAAAAGATGGATGAAAAATTCTTTTCGATGGTCTGCACCTGGGTAAAGTGACTCACAACTGCGGAATACATCTCCTCGGGCAGCGCCTCGGTGCTATGGAGGTATTTGGCGATCTTCTCCGGGGTTAAATAACGTCCGAAGCAGGGCTGAGACATCACACAGAGGGAGCCGTTCTGGTCGAGCATGGTGGTACTCACGTTCAAAATCTCCGGAAGCGTCATGGCAAAGGAAACGATTGGGTCACAGTGATCCATCAGGCGGTTGAAATGATTGGAGAAGTAGCTGACCAGCCGTTCCGATTGCTGGATCAGCGCCGTGGACTGATCCTGAGACATCAAAATCAGGTAGTGGGGTGTGACAATGTAATAGTTCAGCGGGTTCAGGGAGAGGGCGCCGGGATGCTCATAAAAATAATATGGATGGTAAAAGCCCCGGGCAATCAGGCACAGCGGGATGATCTGCTGCAAAATTTTGATGCTCTGGGTGCAATCGGTGTCGGTACCTGATGGAAAATAGAAAAGCTGCTCCGTGCTGAAATGGGCGCCGCTGCGCCAGAGCTGCATGAAAATGGATGCAAAATCCATGTTGAAAGGCAAAAACATCTGGAAATGTGCGTCCGAAGCCTGCCCCAGTTCCCAGGACAGAATGGAGTAAATCGCACTCTGAACCGAATACTCTCCCTCGACCAGTTTGTAGTCATATGTGGGTGGTAATGCTCTGGTCGAAGCGTCAATCTGCAGTTCCGTGGCTTCGGGTAAAAATTGTATCGTGGCCAGCCGATTCAGCATATCGCACACAGCGGTGCGGTTGCGCCAGTGGTCCTCGCCCTGGAGCAGCATATCATAGAGCCGGAAAAACTCCTGCCGCTCCTCCAGGGAGAGCCGCAGATGTGAAGCCAGAGCATAAACGACCTTGCTGGGCAGAATACGCTCGTCCTTAAGCGCCTTGTGAATCGACGTACGTTCTGCGCCGACGTTGCGGGCAATGGATGAGATCGGTTCTCCGCTGGCATCGATCAGAGTTTTCAGATATTCGCTGAATTTAGACATGGTCGATTTTCTCCCCTGTTTTTATTTCGGTATAACATCATTTTCAACTGAGATGCAAGTTGAAGTGTGCCGAAATTGCACGCAAAATAGGGCACACTTTTTGTCAAACCTTGAATAGATCGGGAATTTCCTGTAAAATAAAAATATTAAACGTTCACAAATGCCGAGCGCGCAAAGACAAACGCCTGAAGGAACTGACCATCAACGTGCAAGCAATCTAACAGCGGACGAGCATTACGATGATGAGAACGAACTGGAAGAAATTACATTGACGTCATTTGACCCATCATAAATCTGGAAGCATGGGGATTACGATTTCGGGATGACCTCTGAATGTTTTGGTATCTAACGGAAAGAAGGTGACATAGCCATGAAGCATTAGGAAAGCAGTGATTTTTGCACATTGTAAACGGAGAAACACCAGTAAAAAAGAACAGGAGGAGTAAATCATGGCGCTTTTTGACAATTTAAAAGGGAGGTTTACGCAGGTTGGTCAGGACGCGATCCAAAGGACACAGGAAATGTCTGAGGTTGCCAGACTTGAAAGCAAGATTTCAACCGCAAAGGACAAGATTAACGGGTTATACGGTGAGATTGGATATAGGATTTACATGGCCTATTCCGATAAACCGTTGCCGGAGGTTGCCAGTCTTCTTGCGCAGGTTTCCGGGCTGCATGCCGAAATTGACCAGGCGCAGGTGCAAATCAACGCGATTAACAGCGCGACCACCTGCCCGAGGTGTAAGGCTAAAATCGACAGGAACGCAGCTTTTTGCAGTGAATGTGGGCTGAAAATCATTCGGGCTGCTCCGAATAAACAAACACAGCGGGTATGTGTTGGTT
>JAJQET010000210.1 GCA_021201515.1 Clostridiales bacterium
CACCAGCAGCGGCATCCGGGGCTTCAGCTCCCGCAGCACCCGTTTCAGCACCGCCCGCTGATTATATTGGGAGGCGGACTGTGTTTGCTTCTCTGCCATGGTTACTGCGCCTCCTTTTCCGCCGGTTTCTGGAATTGGGTGTAGTAGATTTCCCGGTACACCGGGCAGCTCTCCAGCAGCTCCCTGGAGGTGCCGATGCCCACCGCCTTGCCATCCTCCAGGACGATGATCTTGTCGGCGTGGGCCAGGCTGGACGCCCGCTGGGAGACGATAAATACAGTCGTGTCCCGGATGGTAGCCAGCGCCTTCCGCAGCGCCGCGTCGGTGGCATAGTCCAGGGCGGAGGCGCTGTCGTCCAGAATCAGGATGCGGGGGCTGCCCACCAGCGCCCGGGCGATGGTCAGCCGCTGCCGCTGGCCGCCGGAGAAGTTCCGTCCGTTCTGGGCCACCACGGCGTCCAGGCCGCCCTTGCCCTTCACCACGTCCTCCGCCTGGGCCAGCCGCAGGGCCTCCCACAGCGCCTCGTCGGTGGCGTCCTCATTGCCCCACCGCAGATTGGAGCGGATGGTGCCGGTGAACAGCACCGCCTTCTGAGGAACGATGCCGATTTTCTTTCGCAGCTCAGGCAGAGGGTAGTCCTTCACGTCCACCCCGTCCACCTGGACGGAGCCCACGGTGGCGTCGTAGAACCGTGGAATCAGCTCCACCAAACTGGACTTGCCGCTGCCGGTGCCGCCCACAATGCCGATGGTCTCCCCCGGCAGGGCGGAAAAGGTCAGGTCGGTGAGGCTCTCCGCCCCGGCCCCCTGATAGGTCAGGCTGACGTGTTGGAAGGAGATGGCGGGGGCGGCGTTCTGAGGCTCCGGAAGGGTCTCCGGCGCGCCCATGCCCGGCTCCACTGCCAGGATGGCGGCGATGCGGTCGGCGGAGGACAGGGTTTTGGACAGCTGATTCATCAGATTGGCCAGCTTCACCAGCTCCACCAGGATTTGGCCCATGTAGTTCACTAGGGCCACGACTTCCCCCTGGGTCAGGCTGCCCGCCTCCACCCGGAAGCCGCCCACATAGATAATGACCAGCACGCCCAGGTTGATGATGAGATAGGTCAGCGGGTTCAGCAGCACCGCCACCCGGCCAACCCGCAGGTTTTCCCGGGTCAGGTCCTCGTTGCCGGCGTCGAAGCGCTCCACCTCCGCGTCCTCACGGCGGAAGGCCCGCAGCACCCGGACGCCGGTGAGGTTCTCATGGGTGATGCCCAGCACCCGGTCCAGCTTGCCCTGCACCCGCTTGTAGCCGGGGATGGTGAAGCCGGTGATGCCAAAGACCGCCCCGGCAATCAGGGGAATCACCGCCGCCACGATGAGGGCGCACTGCCAGTCAATGGTGAAGGCCATGATCAGCGCCCCAAAGACCACGATGGGGGACCGGAGCAGCAGCCGCAGGGCCATATTGACGCCGCTCTGCACCGTGTTGCAGTCGCTGGTCAGACGGGTGATTAAGGTGCTGGTGCCGATGCGGTCCACCTCGCCAAAGCTCAGGTGCTGAATGTGGTGGAACAGGGCATGGCGCACCTTCGTACCGAAGCCCACGGCGGCCTTGGCCGCAAAATACTGGGCGGTGACGGCGCTGACCATGCCCACCAGGGCCAGCAGCACCAGCACCAGGCACATCCGGTAGATATAGCCCCTGTCCGACTGGGCGATGCCCACGTCGATGATGGCCGTCATCACCAGGGGCACCAGCAGGTCAAAGCAGGCTTCCAGCAGCTTGAACAGCGGGGCCAGCACGCTTTCCTTTTTGTAATCCTTCAGGTAGACCAGTAACCGTTTCACAATCGTCCCTCTCTCCCGCGCCACCGGCGCACAAGTTTGTTTCCCACGACAAAGGGCGTCTCCCTGCATTTCGTTAAAAAAACGTCCAGACAGATTCTGCCCGGACGTTTCATCGTTGTGACATAAAACAGGGAGTTCCCTTACAGGTCTGGCTTACAGATCCAGCTTGCCTACGCAGTCCTCATTGATGACATAGTAAGCGGCGTTCTCCTGGGGCTTGAGATAGATCTTGCAGCTCTTCACGCCCACACGGCCATGCTCCGCATGGAAGGCAGCCTTGGCAGCGGCCACCAGGTCGGTGACATTGGCTTCCTTAAAGTCATACTGGAGATAGATTTCCGGCTTCAGGGGGGCGGAAGCCTTCTTCACGGCCTTGTCGGCGGCCTTGCGGGCCTTCTTGACGGTGGGCTCTACAGCATCCATGCCCTTCTTGGCGGCCTTGCGGGCCTTCTTGACGGCGGGCTCAACAGCCTCCGTGACGGCCTCAACAGCGTCAGAAGCAGCCTTCATAATTTCATCATTGGTAGCGTTCGCCATGATTCTCACACAATCCTTCCTCATCAATGTGTACATGTAACTGCGCCGCACCCCTGGCCCGGCATTGCAGCCGCCGACCGGAGCATCGGTTCAAACAGTTTTCGCGTTCTTTAAAGTGAGCGCGCGCCGCATCGTGACGGCCCGCGGGAAACGAGGCTTCCCTCATTCCAGTAAATCACACTGTATTTACATGAATGTATTATATTCCGTTTTATTTTTGCTGTCAACGGCGAAACGGCAAAGTTTGGGCCGGTTTCTTCTCAATTTTTAGCGTTTTCCTCAAATTCTGCCGGGAATTTCGTCGAAAGGGAACGGGACGCCCCCCTCAGGCCCCATCGCCTGTCCACTCTGCGGTGACGACATAGCCGCCCATGTTGTCCTCTGAAATCACCGCCGCGGAGAACCCCTCCGGCGGCAGCAGCGTCTCCCCCTCCTGCCGGGAAATCAGGTAACCGTCATACTGATAGTAGACCCCCGGCTCCAGCGCGGCAAGATACCCCTCCAGGGTCAGGTGATTCTTTGTGATGACCTCCGCATGGGGTGCGCCCACATACCGCAGGTGCCACGGCTCGTAGCTGATGCCCGTCTCCTCCACCCCGTAGGCGGGGTAGCGAATGATGAAGCCGAACTGCCAGCAGTTTGCGTTCACATACTGCCCCGCCTCGCTGTCCAGGAAGCCCATCCCCGCGTAATAGGGCACGTATACGTCCAGCGCCAGCCCCGCCTGATGCTCGCTGGCGTTCAGCGGCGCGGCCACATCGCCGTCCTCCGCGACGGTCTCCGCCTGCTCCTCTGCGGTGCGGTAGGCGGAGCGGATGTAGAGATGCTCGCCGAACCGCTCCAGCACCTCCGCCGCCAGCAGGCGGTAGGCCTCCGTCACGCAGCGGTTCATCTCCACATCGGTGTCCCCATAGCAGACGATGTCGGCGGTGAAGTCCTCTGTGATCTGATATTCGCTGTTGATCAGCAGCAGGGACTGGTCAAAGCTGACCCGCTCATCTGACTCCAGTTCCTCCAACGTGTACCCTTCCAGATCAAGCCCGTCTGCCACGGTCAGCTGCGCCCCGGGCTCCAGGTAAACGGCGATCCCCGCAAGCAGGCGGTACCGCCAGCCCGGCTTGCAATACAGGACCGCCGCGGCCAGCACCGCCAGCGCCACCGGCAGGAGCAGCGCCGCCCTCCGCCAGCGCTTCCCGCCCTTCGTTTGTTTTTTTGTCATATCTTCCAAACCGCCCCTCATTTGATGCACCCATTGTACATCAAACTCCGCCGGAGCGTTTTAAGAAAATCTTAAGATTGCGAAAGGAG
>JAJQET010000282.1 GCA_021201515.1 Clostridiales bacterium
GCGGAGATTACCACCGCACAGGGGTAAATCCGGCTGTGTGATTGAAAATGCAAAAATCCCTGGGAGTGTAAAAACACTCTCAGGGATTTTTGGTACGCCTGAAGGGACTCGAACCCCCAACATTCAGAACCGGAATCTGACGCTCTATCCATTGAACTACGGGTGCATACGCTTTCAACGGCATTTATTATAGCAGAGTTTCAAAAATTTGTAAAGGGTTTTTTCCTGCAATTTTGAATTTTTATTGTCAGGGGTGGAAGTTTATGCTATAATAGCATCAGGTTGCGTCCCGGGGCGCTGTTGCTGCCTGCACCGGTTTGGAAAACTCCGGCCGGGCAGGAAAACTGGGTATCTTTTCCTTTTCTCTGGGACAGAGGCGGCGGAATGATCCTGCCATACCTCCGGGGCCGATGTCAAACCGGCTTCCGGCGGCCTCCTGCAGGGGACGCAACGCAACACAGGCTGATATTTACGGATGAAAGGCTGGAGGTCACGAAGCGATGGACGAAAATACTTTATTCCGCAGCGCACTGCATGGCTTTAATCGCGAGGACGTCATGGAGTACATCACAAAAATGACACGGGAACAGGAGATGGCCCTCTCTGAGGTGGAGACCGCACGGGATGAGGTGCGGACCGAGTTGGAGGAGGCTCAGAGCCAGCAGAGCCTCCTCCAGGAACAGCTGGAGGATATGACGCGGGAGCGGGATGTTCTCCAGGAGGCGGTGGCCCACAAGAGCGATGCGGAGATCCTGCTGGATGAGGCCAACGGGCGCATTGCCGCGCTGGAGGCTGAGCTTGCGGGGGCAGCGGCAAAGCAGGCCGCCGCAGAGGATGCGCTGCGTGCGGAAATGGCGGAGACCCTCCGGAAATACCAGGCGGATGCCGAGGGCTACAACACGCTGGTGGACAAGGCGGGCCGTATCCTGCTGAATGCGGAGCGGGTTGCCGATGCAACTATCTCTCAGGCAAACGAAGACGCCGCCGCCATTCGCAGCGAGGCACAGGCAGACGCCGACAGCCTCCATGCCAGCACAAAAGCCCGCTGCGATGAAATGCTGGCGGAAACCCAGGCACAGATTTTATCTGCCGAGGACAGAAAGGCCGACATTCGCCAGCAGACCGACGCCATGTTTGCCGAAAGCAAGCAGCAGTACGAAACCATGCAGGCGACTGTGGGGGAATCCATCAATCAGTCGCTGACAGAGGTGGAGCGGCTGCGCAGCATGCTGCTGGACCTGAACGACACGTTCAACGCGGCCTCTGTCGCCTTTGACGAGATTGCTGAAGAGCCTGCCTCCGTTGGTGAATGACGATGTCCGCCACCTACCATATTTCTACCGAGGCCCTGCGGGAATGGCAGCCGACCCTCCGCGCCGGGGATCGGGTTCTCCTGTCCGGCACCATTTACACCGCCAGAGACGCCGCCCATAAGCGGCTCTTCGCCCTGCTGAAGGAGGGCGCGCCGCTGCCCCTCCCCCTGGAGGACGCCGTGATTTACTATGCCGGGCCCACCCCTGCCCAGCAGGGCATGGCCGTCGGGGCCTGCGGTCCCACCACCGCCAGCCGAATGAACGCCTTCGCCCCCAGACTGCTGGATCTGGGGTTGGGCGCCATCATCGCCAAGGGACAGATGAGCGACGAGGTAGAGGCCGCCTTGCAGCGGAACCACGCCTGCTTCTTCGCCGCAGTGGGCGGCGCCGGTGCGCTGATCGCCCGCTGCATCAGGAAGGCCGACGTGATTGCCTTTGACGACCTGGGCTGCGAATCCATCAAACGGATGGAGATTGAGGCGCTGCCCCTGACCGTCGCCATCGACTGCCACGGCGGAAACCTGTACAAAACCGGTCGGGCCGCCTACCAGCGCTGACCCCATCCAGACAAAGCACAAGCCGCGAACAGCACCGTTCGCGGCTTGTGCTCTTTTGGAACTGTATCACAGGCTGCCCTTGGTGGACAGCACGTCCTGAATCCGCGGGTCAAATTGGGTGGCGGCGTCCAGGGCCTTGGCGAAGGCTTTGAACATGGCCTCCATGATGTGATGGTCGTTCTCGCCGTAAAGAACCTTGATGTGCAGGTTCATCCCCGCCGCATAGCTGATGGCGTAGAAAAATTCCTTCGCCATCTGGGTATCCATCCCGCCAACGCTCTGATTGGTAAAGGCCGCGTCATACACCAGGTAGGGCCGTCCGCTCAAATCCACCGCGCACAGCACCAGCGCCTCGTCCATGGGCAGGATACAGCTGCCGTAGCGCCGGATGCCCTTTTTGTCGCCCACAGCCTCCCGAATGGCAGTACCCAGGACGATACCGGTGTCCTCAATGGAGTGGTGGCAGTCCACGGCGATGTCGCCGTCACAGGTCACGTCCAGGTCAAACAGGCCGTGCCGGGCAAAGCCCTCCAGCATATGGTCGAAGAAGCCGATCTTCGTCTCAATCCTGCTCTTTCCCGTCCCGTCCAGGTTCAGGGTCAGGCTGATTTTCGTCTCTTTCGTATTGCGTTCCACTGACGCTGCGCGCTCCGGCATAGCCGATTCCTCCCTGCGGGCCACCCGGCCCAGTCGATGTCATTATTATAAAGGGAAACCTCGCCTTTGTCAAAGGGAAGATGCCGTTCTCCACCTGCTCGATGGCGTAAGGAGGCCGGGCCCATCGAAACAGCTCCCACAGCAGGAAAACCAGTGCCCCGGAAAACAGCGCCAGCGCACCCACCCCCGGCTCCAGCCAGAGCGTGTTCACCAGCGGCAAAAAGCATACGTGCAGCAGATAGACCGGCAGCGTGTCCCCACCTGCCTTTGTAAAGGGAAACCGCCTTGCAGGTATTAGAGCCAGCACAAACAGTCCCAGTCCAACGGCGGCGGCAAAGCACAGCAGCCGCAGCCGGATTCCCTCCGATGGCGTCATCCCATAGCGTTGGTACCCGTCCGCCTGATAAAGGAACGAATAGGCCGCTTCCCGGAGGACAAGGCACACCGGCAAAGCCCCCAACAGGGAAAGGCCCAGCAGACGCCGCCGCGTCCGCCTGTCCGGGCCATTCTGCAACTGTACCGGGCACAGCATCCCCAGCAAAACATAGGGGAAGAGTACCACCGTCCGGGACAGGGACAGAAACCGCCCAACCGGCAGCAGTCCGCAGCCCAGGGAGGCTGCCACGCTGATGACAAGGAGAATTGCTTTCCACTTCTTCACTCTGTTTTCCAGCACCGCTGCGCAGCCTCCGCAGAGGAGCGCCCACCAGCACAGGCTCAGCAGGTACCACAGGTGCCAGTAAGGGGTGGTCAGCGTCTGCCCCCGGACAAACAGGGCAATTCCCCCTTGAATCGGCAGATAGAGCGTCAGGGCCGACTTTGCCTGCCGAAGGCAGGATGGCACCGTTTTCAGGTGCAGACCGGATACGAAGGCGAACAGCGGCATATGAAAGAGGTAGATCAGCCTGTAAAGGAAACTTCCCTTCATGCCCGCCTGTTCCATGCTGTGCCCCAGCACCACCAGCACCAGCAGGAGCAGCTTCACGTTGCAGAGGTAAGTCGCCCGCTGCTTAATCACCGGCCGTTTCTGTCTCTCCAGTTCCATAATACAAAGCCTCCGAACAGACCTCTAAATAGAGCGCCGCCGAAAACGCATCAAGGAACAGATCCGTCTTGTTGCCCTGCGCCCTGACGGAGCC
>JAJQET010000177.1 GCA_021201515.1 Clostridiales bacterium
TGACCTGGTCGCCGTCCTGCTCGGTGAAGAAGCCCATCTCCTTCGGCTCCCGCACGCTCTGGCCGTGGCCCAGCATATCGTGGCCGATCACCGCAACGCCCCGGCTGGTCAGATAAATGGCGAAGTCCTCATAGCGCTCCACATACTCCTCCATGCCGTGGACAATCTGCACCACCGCCCGCACCTGGCCGCTGTCCGGCTGCCACAGGACGCAGTGGAGGCTTCGCTTGCCGTCCCGGGAGGGAATCCAAATCTGCTCTTTCTTCACAGGGTTCGCTCCTCTCTGCGGCCAACGGGCCGCGTCACATCAGGAATTTCGCCCAGCCCAGCAGCAGGCGGATGCCGCTGAGCACCAGCTGCCGCAGGGGGGAGACGGACTGATCCACTTCCTCCCCGTTGGGGAGCACGGTGGTGTCCTCGTCGATCACCGTGGCGGCCTGGGCCTCGTAGTAGGCCATATCCTCCCGGAGCATGGTGTTGAGGGCCTCGCTGTCCACCACCAGCATCAGCTCCGTGTCCAGGTAGACGCTGCGCATATCGAAGTTGAAGGAGCCAATCAGGGACAGGTCGTCGTCAATGGCGATGACCTTCCCGTGGTAGGAGTAATCCCCGTGGTACTCCAGCAGGGTGACCCCCTGCTCCACCACCTTGAGCCGGTCCGCCTGGTAGTAGGCCGCGCCGAAGGGGTTGCTGTTGTTGGCCGGGGAATTGGTCATCAGCTGCACCGTGGGCACCAGGCTGGTCAGGACGCCAAACTCCTCCATCATCGCATCGTTGCAGATGACATAGGGGGTATGGATGGTGACGTTCTCCGAAGCGTTCTCCATCAGCTGACAGACAGCGTAGTACACCTTCGGCTCTTTGGAAAGGATGTTCGTGTCGCCGGAGAGCAGGGTGATTTTGTTCGTCTCCACCGTGTTGGCCTCGTAGTCATAGTCAGTGAACAGCTCCGGCTGCGCCTCCTGAAGGTCGGCGTACACCTCCACCAGAGTCTCGGCGGCCCGCTTCACGCTGCCGGTGCCCGCAAGGCTGGCCCTGTTGTGGAACACGGTGCAGTCCTCCGAGTTCCAAACGGACTCGAAATAGTCCTCCAGCTGCGCCATGGAGCCTTCCCCTTCACCGGTGTAGTACACCAGCACATCCCAGTCAAAGTTCCGCCACCCGTCGGTGTCCCCCAGGAAATAGTTGAAGGTGTTCCGCCCGCCCAGCAGGTACAGGTCCTCGTCCACGATGATGTACTTGTCATGGAGGCGGCCCATGATCGTCCAAGGCTGCAGGAAGTTGATTTGATTATAGATGCGAATCTCCACATTTTCGTGGCTGGACAGGGCATAGAAGTAGGGGTTGCCCTCCATATTGGTCAGGGAGCGCATCCCGTCCGCCAGCACCTGCACCTCCACCCCCCGCTCCGCGGCGTCGTAGAGGGCGGCCAGCACCTGCATCCCCGCCTCGTCGGAGCGGATGTCAAAGGTGGACAGGATGACGCGCTCCTGGGCGCCGGCAATCATGCGGATACGGGCTTCCAGGGCCTCCTCATTGTCCATCAGCACGGTGGCCCGGTCGCCGGAGGTTTCCTCGCTGTAAAAGTCATCCACTGAGAAGGAGGACTGATAGTCCTCGCTGACCTCCTTCTGCCTGGCCACCGGCAGGATGGCCCCCACCAGCACATAAATCAGAAACAGCACCAGCAGCCCCGCCCCGCTGAGGATGCCGATGCGCCAGCGGCGCTTCTTCCCCTCCTTCTGTTGAATGTCCAGCCACGTCCGGCGGTAGACCAGCAGATAGCCCACCAGCGCATAGATGGCGGCGGCCATGCAGATATAGATGAGCAGATTCGCCGTACTGTAGCTGATGTTGGGCAGCAGCAGGAGGATCACCAGGGAGCAGTCCAGAATCACCGTGGTCACCTTACCGCACCAGTGGGCGCCGTCCATCTTCCTGTCCATGTGCAGGAACACCGCCCCCAGCACCGCCAGCACCAGCTCCTTGCACAGCAGCAGCACGGCCAGCCAGACCATCAGCGGGTACCGGGTGGTGAGGCAAAGTGCGGTGACGCATTGGGTGATTTTGTCCGCCAGGGGGTCGACAAACTTGCCCCACTCCGTCACCATGTTGAACCGCCGGGCGATTTTCCCGTCAAAGCAGTCCGTCAGCGCCGAGACGCCCAGCACCAGGGCCGCCACCAGATAATCCCGTGAAGTTTCCGCCCGCAGGTAGAGGACCGCAAACACCGGAACCAGCAGGATGCGGAAGTATCCCATTAAATTCGGGATGGAAAAATATTCCCGCTTCCAGTTCTCTTTCCCACCGGAACCAGCCAATTTATTTACCATAGTTGAAGCTTCCTTTCAGGGTAACCGCGGGAATGCCTCCCGACTTCGCTCAATACGCTCTTCCTTTTATTGTATCACATTCACACGGAAGTTCACAGCTTTTTTTAAGATTTTTTAACCTTATGAGCCACCCGCCCCGCATTGGTCAATATGACCCCAAAACTGGCTAATAAACCCCCTGGAAAATCCCTCCGAAGTGGGTTATCCTATAGATGCTGAAGGGAACGGACAGCCGCCCAAAGCCATCCGCTGCCGGCTTTCCCCCCTCCGGGAGCTGCCCGCCCTTCGGCATCGGAACCAAATCCACGATTCCATATTTTTGAATTGAAAGGTGATTATGATGAAAACTTCTAATTCCTTCTCCCATAATAAGTCCGCCAGAAAGCACAACACCAACCTCTTTGACCGTCTGCGCTATCTGAACGGCGGCATCACCAGCCCGGAATACTTTACCGGCGCACTGGAGGGGCAGAAGAACCACTCCTCCCTGGGCCTGTAATGGGGTCTGACCTGTGACGCGGCAGCGGAACCTGTGGGGCTGCGCCCCCTGCGCAGCCCCATAAAAGAACGCCTGACATTGGCTGAACTGCCGCCGTCAGGCGTTTTCTGTTTCCTCTTTTACTCTGTGGGTTCACCGTCCTGCCCCTCCGGGGCATGGTGGCCGTGGCCCTTCCGGGGGGCGCGTTTCCACTGGCCCTTCCAGCTCTCCAGCAGGCGGCTCAGCAACGTGTCCAGCTGGCGCTGCTCCTCCTCCGTCAGCACACTGAACAGTTCGCTCTCCCGCTCCCTGGCCTCCGCGTACCGGGCCACGTCCGCCCGGCCCTCGTCTGTGATGGTCAGCAGGATGCGGCGCTTGTCGGCGTCGTCCCTGGTGCGGGTGATCAGCCCCTTGCCCTCCAGCTTCGCGGCGATCTCGCTCATGGAGCCGGCCTGAATGTCCAGCCTGTCCTGCAGCTCCTTCTGGGTCAGGGGGCCGCTGACGGACAGGATCTTCAAAATCTTACCCTGGCCCCGGCCGCCGCTGTGCTGCCGATGATAGAGGAAATGGGCGCAGCGGTCCAGCTTCGTCCCCAGGCTCTCCTGCGTTTTGTCCTCCCGGGAATGCCCTTTGTGCTCATGCCCCGCCCCTGTCAGGCGTTCCGATTCCTCTTTCATACGGGTGTAGCTCCTTTCAGCAATTACTTTTGTCATATTATACCAAAGCAGTTTTCGGTTGTCAAGGTACCAAAGCTTATAAAATCCTGCAATTTCCATAGAAAACCACAATTTCAAATTGACTTTTTCTTGTAAAACAGCTACAATTAAC
>JAJQET010000319.1 GCA_021201515.1 Clostridiales bacterium
GACTTTGACGCCGCCGCCGCCCAGCGGGACAGCATCAAATCGGTGCAGCATACCCTTTACGCCCGGGGGGAGGAGCTGGCCCGCCAGATGCGGGACTGCGACGTGGAGGCCGAGCAGCTCCGCGCCCGCCAGTCCTCCCTGGAAGGGGAGAGCAATGAGCGGGAATCCTCCATCGCCGTGCTGAAAAGCCAGGTGCAGAGCAATACCGAGTCCGCCGACCGCCTCCAGCGGGAGCTGGATCAGCAGGAGGGACGGGCGGATTCCATCGCCGCCCAGATCGCCCAGCGGGAGGAGCGGCTCCGGGAAATCGCCGGCCAGCGCCAGACGCTGGAGGATGAACTGGCCGCACGCCATCTGGAGGAGGCGGAGAACCGCAGGCAGGCGGGGACGCTGGCGGAGGAGCTGGAAGCCCTCCGCAGCTCAGAACAGATTCAGAACGCCTCCCTGGCGGACGCCAAGGAGCTGCTGTCTGCCCTGGCGGCCTCCGGTCAGGAGATGATCGACCGGGACACCTCCCTCCGGGCCTCCATTCAGGAGAACCAGGAGAAGCTGGCCCAGACCGAGGCGGAGGCCAGGGCCAAGCGGAAAGAGCTGAATGATACCAAAGACCAGCGGGACAGCCTGGAAAATGTCATCGCGGGTTATCAGATGAAGGCGTCCAGCCGGAGCCAGAAGCTGGAGGCCGCCCAGGACAGGGTGAACCAGCTGACCCTGGACAGCAACAACCTGTCCGGCCGCATCCATATGCTCACCGAGATGGAGAAGCTGTATGAGGGCTACTCCAAGGCGGTGAAGGCGGTGATGCAGGCCGCCGAGCGGAAGCAGCTCCGGGGCATCCACGGCCCAGTGGCCAGCCTGATGAAGGTGCCGGAGCAGTACACCGTGGCCATCGAGACGGCGCTGGGCGCGGCCCAGCAGAACCTGGTGGTGGACCGGGAGGAGGACGGCAAGGCCGCCATCAACTACCTGAAACGGCGGGACGCGGGCCGGGCCACCTTCCTGCCCCTCTCCGCCGTCCGGGCGAACTATTTGAAGGAACGGAATGTGGAGCAGTGCCGGGGCTTCGTGGGGGTGGCCAGCGCCCTGGTGACCTGCGAGGGGCAGTACGCCGACGTTGTGGGCAACCTGCTGGGTCGGGTGGTCATCGCAGAGGATATGGACGCCGCCATTGCCATGGCCCGGCAGTTCGGCCACCGGTTCCGCATCGTCACCCTGGACGGTCAGGTGCTGAATCCCGGCGGCTCCATGACCGGCGGCAGCACCAGCCGCAGCGCGGGCATCCTCTCCCGGGCCAGCGAGCTGGAGCGGCTGGAAAAGCAGTCCGCCCAGCTGAAAGAGGATATGGACGAGGCCCGCCGGGCCCTGGCGGACGCCAAACGGGAGGCGGACCAGGCCAACTACGAGATGGAGGTGGCCCGGAACCAGAAGCGGACGCTGGATGACACGGTGCTGCGCCTGGACGGCGAGTACGGTCAGTGCCGCATCCTGCTGGGGGCCCTCCGGGACAACCGGGACAACTGGCAGGACGAACTGGAAAGCCTCCGCCAGCGGGCCAGAAAGCTGGAGGAGGACACCGAGGCGGCCCGTCAGCGGATTGAATCTCTGGAGGACTCCGCCGCCGCCCTGCGGACGGAGGCGGCGGGCAAGGCCGCCGGGCAGGACGTGTTCCGGAAGCAGGCGGAGGCCATCGCCGCCGCCATTGCGGAGGTACACGTGGCCCAGGCGTCCCTGGACGCGGAGCAGTCCGCCACCCTGACCGCCTTGGAGGAACTGAAGGCCATGGAGCGGGACATCACCGGCGACCGGGAGAGCCGCCGCCGCCAGATTGCGGAGTACGGCCAGCGCAAT
Source organism: Clostridiales bacterium (assembly GCA_021201515.1). Classification (GTDB taxonomy): domain Bacteria; phylum Bacillota; class Clostridia; order Oscillospirales; family Oscillospiraceae; genus Onthomonas. The sequence goes on from JAJQET010000319.1 coordinate 1,849, forward strand.
GAGGAGCTGACCGGCCGCATCCGGGCGCTGGAGGAGGGGCTGCAAACCCTCCGGGCCAGCAGGGACGCGCTGACGGACAGCATGCAAAAGCTGTCCGCCCAGCGGATGGCGCTGGAGGGGCAGCGCACCCAGGCCGACCGGGACGCCAGAGACAAGAACGAAGCCCTGCTGAACATGGAGCGGGAATGTTCTGCCCTGGAACGGAAGAAGGCCGCCGCCGCCATGGAGGAGAGCCAGCTCTTAAGCAAGCTGTGGGACAGCTACGAGCTGACCTATGACAGCGCCCAGCCCCAGCGGCAGGAGCTGGAGAGCGTGGCCAGGGCCGGGCGGCGCATTGCCGAGCTGAAACGGAGCATCAGCGCCCTGGGCAACGTGAACGTGGGGGCCATTGAGGAGTTCCGCCGCATCAGCGAGCGGTACGACTACCTGACCGCCCAGCGGGACGATGTGGAAAAGGCCAAGGCGGAGCTGGAGGAGATCATTGACGGCATCACCGAGGAGATGAAGCGCATCTTTTCGGAGCAGTTCGACCTCATCGCGGACGCCTTCTCCGTCACCTTCCAGGAGCTGTTCGGCGGCGGCAAGGCCGCGCTGGAGCTGGAGGACCCGGAGGACATCCTGAATTGCAACATCGAAATCAAGGTGCAGCCGCCGGGCAAGGCGTTGAAGGTGCTAAGCCTGCTGTCCGGCGGGGAAAAGGCGTTTGTGGCCATCGCCCTGTACTTCGCCTTTTTGAAGGTGCGGCCCACGCCCTTCGTGGTGATGGATGAGATTGAGGCGGCGTTGGACGACCCCAACGTCACCCGGTTTGCCCACTACGTCCGCTCCATGAGCGATAAGACCCAGTTTATCATCATCACCCACCGCCGTGGCACCATGGAGGAGGCGGACGTCCTCTACGGCGTCACCATGCAGGAGCGGGGCATCAGCCGTGTGCTGACCGTCAACCTGAACGAGGTGGCGGAAGAATTGAATATTCAATAAGCCCGGAGGGCGTTTTGATCGAAAGGGGAAAGAGCAATGGGATTCTTTGACAAAATTAAAAAAATCGGCATTTTTAACGGCTTCTCCAAGCTGGACGACGAGTTTTACGACAACCTGGAGGAGAGCCTGATTCTGGCCGACATGGGGATGAACACCACATTGAAGGCGGTGGAGGAGCTGCGCACCCGTGCCAAGCGGGAGCGCATCAAGGAAATCCCCGACGCCCAGAACTGTATGAGGGAGATTTTGGCGGAAATGCTGGAGGTGGCCGACCCGGCCCTGAACCTGAGCACAAAGCCCTCCTTCGTGCTGTTCATCGGGGTAAACGGGGTGGGGAAGACCACCACCATCGGCAAAATCGGCGCCAGCATGAAGGCTGAGGGCAAGCAGGTGCTATTCTCTGCGGCGGACACCTTCCGGGCCGCCGCCTCCGAGCAGCTGACCATCTGGGCGCAGCGCTCCGGCATCGACATCGTGAAGCAGGGGGAGGGCAGCGACCCCGCCGCCGTGGTCTACGACTCCATCTCGGCGGCCAAGGCCCGTGGGACGGACGTGGTGCTGATCGACACGGCGGGACGGCTCCACAACAAATCCAACCTGATGAACGAGCTGGCGAAGATGAGCCGCATCATTGACCGGGAGTGCCCGGACTGCGCCAAGGAGGTGCTGCTGGTGCTGGACGCCACCACTGGCCAGAACGGCCTGGTGCAGGCCCGGCAGTTCATGGAGACCTGCGGCATCACCGGCATCGTGCTGACCAAGCTGGACGGCACCGCCAAGGGCGGCATTGCCGTGGC
>JAJQET010000284.1 GCA_021201515.1 Clostridiales bacterium
TGGAAGGCATGCAGTTCGACCGGGGCTATATCACCCCCTATATGGTCACCGACACTGAAAAGATGGAGGCCGTCCTGGACGACCCCTTCATCCTGATTCACGACAAGAAGATTTCCGTCATTCAGGACCTGCTGCCCGTTCTGGAGCAGGTGGCCAAGATGGGCCGTCCGCTGCTGATCGTCGCTGAGGACGTGGAGGGCGAGGCCCTGTCCACCCTGATTGTCAACACCCTCCGTGGCACCCTGAAGGTCTGCTGCGTCAAGGCCCCCGGCTTTGGCGACCGCCGCAAGGAAATGCTGGAGGATATCGCCATCCTCACCGGCGGCCAGGTCATCACCGAGGACATCGGCTGCGAGCTGAAGGACGCCCAGGTGTATATGCTGGGCCAGGCCCGTCAGGTGAAGGTGTCCAAGGAGACCACCACCATCGTGGACGGCGCAGGCGACAAGTCCAACATCAAGGGCCGCATTGAGCAGATTCGCGCCCAAATCGCCAACACCACCTCCGACTATGACAAGGAGAAGTGCCAGGAGCGGCTGGCCAAGCTGGCTGGCGGCGTGGCCGTCATCAAGGTGGGCGCTGCCACTGAGTCCGAGATGAAGGAGAAGAAGCTCCGCGTGGAGGACGCCCTGAACGCCACTCGCGCCGCTGTGGAAGAGGGCATCGTGGCCGGCGGCGGCACCGCCTATGTCAACGCCATCCCTGCGGTCAATGAGTTGGTCGCCACCCTGGACGGCGACGAAAAGACCGGCGCTCAGATCATCGCCAAGGCCCTGACCGCCCCCGTGAAGCAGATCGCGGAGAACGCGGGCATCGACGGCTCCGTGGTGCTGGATCACATCGTCAGCTCCGGCAAGGTGGGCTTCGGCTTCGACGCCTACAAGGAGGTCTATTGCGAAATGATCCCCTCCGGCATCGTGGACCCCACCAAGGTCACCCGTACCGCCCTGGAGAACGCCTCCTCCATTTGCAGCATCCTGCTGACCACCGAAGCCTGCGTGGTGGATGCGCCCGAGCCTCCCGCTCCTGCCGCACCTGCGCAGCCCGACATGGGCTACTAAGCAAGGGCCATAACAGCCTTCTCTGCTCGGAGGCTCGGGCGCACAGGGCTCCCGCCGAAGCCTCCCCAATGGGGACTTCCGTTGGTCGCAGCGAAGCGGGTTCGGTGGGAAAAGGAAGCGCAACGGAGCGACTGAGGGGGCGTCTTTCAGACGGCCCCGAAGGATACGGAGTCTGCGCTGACGTGCCTCCCGCTCCTGCCGCTCCCGCGCAGCCGGATATGGGCTACTAATTCCCTCCACATAAAAGTACACCCCCGCCGGAATCGGCTGAGCCGGTTCCCGGCGGGGGATGGCAAAAGAACGTTGCACGCAGAGCCGTTCGGTTCTGCGTGCAGCGCTTTGTTTTATTCCGCTTTCAGCTTGGGGGTGGATTTGGGCTTCCGGGAGCGGGAGCGCTTCCGCTTTCTGGGCACCTTCGCTACCATGATGGCCTCGCCCCCCACCTTGCACTGGTGGAACAGGTCTGGGTCAAAGTGGTCGGCGTCGTAGACCCGCAGCTCCGCTGTGCAGCCGATGTGTTCGATTTTTTTCAGGGTCAGACAAGTGTAGAACCGGCCATGCTCCAGGCAGCGGCTCCGGGCCAGATAGTGATTGTTGACCTGGTACCAGTTGCCGTTGCACAGCACATTGTCGCACTTGGGGCAGCGGAATACCCGGGTGGCCCTGCTTTTCAGCTGCTCCTCCTCGGTGCGGCTGGGGGCGCAGATGCGGGTGAAGGCCGGCTCCCCCTCCTCCAGGATGCGGTTCAGGCCGTTGACGGCGTCCTGCCGGGCCTCCCGCTTCACCCGCTCCCGGAGGGCGCCGTCCATCCGGTGCATGGTCTCCGGGTCGGGGAGGCTGCCGTACCGGGCCACCAGGGCCTGGCCGATGCGGGCGGTGAAATAGGCGTCGTTCCCCGCGTCATGGTACTCCCGCCCGTCGTTCACCAGCCCCAGCCGTTCCACCGCGTCCTTGAGGGCGGCCTGCTGACTGCTGCCCAGCACCAGCAGGTCATAGGCGTGCTGCAAATCGTAGATCTCCAGGTCGAGATACTCCTCCATCCGGTACCAGCACAGGTTCATGTCCAGCACCCTGGCGTCGCTGTTGCCCCAGGTGAAGAACTGAGGGTCAGGCCCGCACCAGCGGAAGAAGTCCTGAATCACCGCCTGGAAGGGCTCCGCCTTTTTCAGGTCGCTGAACTCCAGGGGCAGCAGCTTTTTTACATGATGGTGCAGCTTCTTATGGATGCTGGGGCGGACGTAGGCGGAGAAGGCTTCCCCCTCGTCCTGCCAGGAATCCAGCCGGTAGGCGCCGATCTGGATGATCTCATCCAGCCTGTCCGCTTCGGAACGGGGATATCCCTGATTCCATTCAAGGTCAAAAAAACGTAGCTCATAGCATCTCCGCCCGGTGGACGGCACTTCCCTTCCCGCAAACTGAATACATTGTACCTAGTATAGCAAAAAACGGTGGAAAAGGGAAGTGCCTTTCCAATGTTTTGTGCGGCCGGGGCAAAAATTTCGCCGCCCACTCCGCAAAAATCCGGCATCAGTTTTGAATTTCCCGTTCTCTTTTCCTGCAAAATGTGATACAATGCCAGTGTACCCAAATTGCACCGGAAACGAGGTTTTTCTTCTTATGAATCATTGCTACATCCCTGAGGGCTACGCCCCCATGCTGAACCCCTACGAGACCCAGCTGGCCATCAGCACCACCAAACGGCTCTTTGCCGACAGCCTGTGCGCCCAGCTGAACCTGCGAAGGGTGTCCGCCCCCCTGTTCGTGGAGGCCCGCACCGGCCTCAACGACGACCTGAACGGCGTGGAGCGGCCCGTGTCCTTTGACATCGCCGCCACCGGCACCGACGCCCAGGTGGTACACTCCCTGGCCAAGTGGAAGCGGTACGCCCTGGCGGAGTACTGCTTCATGCCCGGCACCGGCCTGTACACCGACATGAACGCCATCCGCCGGGATGAGGAGCTGGACAACCTCCACTCCATCTATGTGGACCAGTGGGACTGGGAGAAGGTCATCACTTACTCCGACCGCAACATGGACTACCTGAAAAACACGGTGCGGAAGATCCTGGGGGCCATCATCACCACGGAAAAGACCATGCGCAACCTGTTCCCCGCCCTGATGGGCCACCCGGAGACCGACCCGGACATCGTCTTTCTCACCACCCAGGAGTTGGAGGACCTCTATCCCGACCTGACCCCCAAGGAGCGGGAGAACGCCTTTGTCAAAGAGCATCACACCGTCTTTCTGATGCAGATCGGCGGCGTGCTGAAGAGCGGCATCCGTCACGACGGCCGTGCCCCGGACTATGACGACTGGGCCATGAACGGCGACCTGCTGCTATGGAACGACACCCTCCAGTGCGCCTATGAGCTGTCCAGCATGGGCATCCGGGTGGACGCCGAGGCCATGGAGCGGCAGCTGACCCTGGCAGGCTGCGAGGCCCGGAAGGAGCTGCCCTTCCACCAGGGAGTGCTCAGTGGGGAGCTGCCCCTGTCCATCGGCGGCGGCATCGGCCAGAGCCGCCTGTGTATGCTGCTGCTGGGCTCCGCCCACAT
>JAJQET010000014.1 GCA_021201515.1 Clostridiales bacterium
CGAGGCCCCGAGCTTCCCCCTGAGCCGCCTTCTTTTGCTACTTTTCTTGGCGGAGTAATTTACGGCGTCCAAAAATGTGCCGGGGGCACATTTTTAGCCGGAAACCGATGCCAGCTATGCTGGCGAGGGTCACTGACCGAGGAGGATACCGTAAATGGTCAGCAGGCGGTAGTCAAGGCCCCGCCCTGGCAAGGGCAAACACCTATTTCCTTCATCAAACCTCATCTAAGGAAAATAATCCCCTAAATCCAATGCCATTAAACAGCAACAGACCTTTCCCTTACATATAACAAACCAAAAACACGACAAGAACCCGGAAGGAGTGGTTTTCATGCGCATCATCAACGCCAGGGTGTTCCTGGATGGCAGCTTTGTGGAAGGCGGGGTCGCTTTTACCCACCGCATCACCGCCGCAGGCCCTGCCGTGACCGGGCCGGGCGACCTGGACGCCCAGGGGGGCTATGTCATCCCCGGCCTCATCGACATCCACACCCACGCTGCCATGGGGGCGGACGCCAGCGACGGCGACCCGGAGGGGATGGCCGTTCTCTCCCGGTACTACGCTGCGGGGGGCGTCACCGCCTGGTGTCCCACCACCATGACCCTGAAGGAGCCGGAGCTGACCCAAGCCATGCACACCATTCGGGACTTTGTCCGGCCGGAGGACGGGGCCAGGGTGGCCGGGGTCAATCTGGAGGGGCCCTTTCTGAGCTACGCCAAACGGGGGGCCCAGAACCCGGAGAACCTCCATGCCCCGGACATTGACCTGTTCCGGCGGCTGAATGACGCCAGCGGCGGCCTCGTCCGGCTGGTGACGGTGGCCCCGGAGGAGCCGGGGGCCATCCCCTTTATCCGGGCGGCGTCCCAAAGCGCCACTGTGTCCCTGGGTCACACCACCGCCGACTACAACACCGCCATGGCCGCCTATGCCGCCGGGGCCAGCCATGCCACCCACCTCTTTAACGCCATGCCTGCCCTCCACCACCGGGAGCCGGGGGTCATCGCCGCCGCCAGCGACGCTGGGGCCACGGTGGAGCTGATCACCGACGGCCTCCACGTCCATCCGGCCATGGTGCGGCTGACCCACCGGCTGTTTGGGGAGAAGCTGGTGCTGATCTCCGACTCCCTGCGCTGCGCCGGTATGCCAGACGGGGACTATGTGCTGGGAGGCCAGCCCATCACCATGAAGGAGGGCAGGGCCACCCTTTCCGGCAGCGACACTCTGGCAGGCTCCTCCATTCACCTGATGGACGGCCTGCGCCGGGCCGTCTCCTTCGGGGTGCCGCTGGAGGCCGCCGTCACCGCTGCTACCCTGACCCCGGCCCAGGTAATCCGCCGGGAGGGGGAGCTGGGCTCCATCGCCCCGGGGCGCAGGGCCGACCTGGTGGTGCTGGACAGACAACTGAACGTGCAGGCCGTCTACATCGACGGCAGGCCCATCCGCTAAAGAAAAGAGGAATCTGCTATGAAAATCCTTTCCGCCAGAGACTATGACCACATGAGCCGCCAGGCGGCCAACATCCTCTCCGCCCAGGTCATTCTAAAGCCCGACTGCGTGCTGGGTCTGGCCACCGGCGCCAGCCCCATTGGCACTTACCGACAGCTCATCGACTGGTACCGGAAGGGGGACATTGATTTCAGTCAGGTGCGGACGGTGAACCTGGACGAGTATGTGGGCCTGGACGAGGGCAGCGACCAGAGCTACATCCACTTCATGCACCACAACTTCTTTGACCATATCAACATCGACCCGGCCAACACCAACATCCCTTGTGGAACAAACCTGGATGAAGAGGCGGAGTGCGCCCGCTACGACGCCGTCATCCGGGGAATGGGGGGCATCGACCTCCAGCTGCTGGGCCTTGGCCCCAACGGCCACATCGGCTTCAACGAGCCGGACGACTATTTTCCCAAGAGCACCCACAGGGTAGCCCTGGCCGATGCCACCATCCAGGCCAACAAGCGCTTCTTCGCACGGGAGGAGGACGTGCCCCGGTTTGCCTACACCATGGGGGTGGGGGACATCATGCAGGCCCGGCGGGTGGTGATGGTGGTCTCCGGCGCAGGGAAGGCCGACATTGTGAAGCGGGCCTTCTTCGGCCCCATCACCCCTCAGGTGCCGGCCTCCATCCTCCAGCTCCACAGGGACTTCGTCCTGGTGGCGGACGAGGCCGCCCTGTCCAAACTCTGATAAAAAACGTCCCCGGGACTTTTTACAGTCCTGGGGACGTATGATTTCCTCAGTTCTTCGGCATCAGCTCCGGCACCAGCGCCGCCAGCCGGGCGGCCAGCTGGGCGTGACCCCGGTTCGTCAGGTGCATATGGTCGATTTGGTTGAACTCGCAGCCCGCCCCATCCATAAAGTGGCAGCCCGTCACCTGGGCGGTCTGGGCGAAGGCGGCGGCCAGCCCCTCCGACTTCTCGGCGCAGCCGGTGCCCATGGCCGGGTCCCGCATCTGCCGCCCGATGGGGGGCGGGGCCACGATGAGGATGTTGGGGCCGTGGCTCCCCCAGCAGTCCACGCTGATGGCCTTGCGCACCAGCCGCTCCATCCCCAGGCCGATGCAAGCGGCGTTGACCCCCAGCCGGTCCTTGGTGTCGTTGGTGCCCAGCATGATGATGAGCAGGTCAATGACCTCGTGGCTTTTCAGCAGGGCGTAGAGCACCGGCAGGGCGTCCATGCTCTCATGGAGGGGGTCTGGGAACACGGTGGTGCGGCCGGACAGCCCCTCCTCCGTCACCAGGTAGTCCGGCCCCAGGGCGGTCTGGAGGCGGCAGGTCCAGCGCTCGTCCTCGTTGAACCGGGCGCCGCCGTCGGCGCAGTCGGTGGGGTCGGCGCAGTAGCCATGGGTGTTGGAGTCGCCCAGGCAGAGTATATGTTTTTTCATCGTGCGCATCCTTTCCTCCGCCCCGGCGAAGGGGAAAACTTCCCGGAACGGAACGGTTTCTTCCCGTTCAGTCTACCTGCTGGGGCGGGAAATGTCAAGGAAAAGCGAACCGGTTCCGGCCTGGGTTTGAAATTTTTTTCAAAATTTCAAAATTCTGAAAATTTCTTTCAAATACCACTTGACAGGGGACATGGATTTATGTATAATTTGTTACAAAGGAGGGGCGAGCAGCCCTTCCCGACACAGGAAACCGCCTGTGCCAAAAATAACCATTTTTAAAAAGGAGGACACAACATGAAGAAGATTCTCTCTCTGGTGCTGGCTCTGGCTATGGCACTGTCCCTCGCCGCCTGCGGCGGCAGCAGCGACAGTGGCAGCAGCTCCAGCTCCACCGGCGACAGCTCCAGCTCCGAGGGCAGCAGCTCCAGCGAAAGCAGCTCCACCGAGTCTGAGGGCGACGCCGAGGCCGATGACAGCGGGTCGGACTCCGCCGAGGTGGCCGACTCCATCACCCTGTGGACCTACCCCATCGGCAACTGGGGCACTGAGGCCACCGTCAACGAGCTGGTAGAAGGCTTCTATGAGGCCACCGGCATCACCGTCACCGTGGAGTATCTGGACTACACCGCCGGCGACGAGAAGGTCAACACCGCCATCGCCGCCGGGGAAGCGCCTGACCTGATCATGGAAGGCCCCGAGCGTCTGGTGGCCGACTGGGGCGCCAGCG
>JAJQET010000248.1 GCA_021201515.1 Clostridiales bacterium
GAATCTCCACGGCGGATTTGTAGATGGCCTGTTTCAGGATACGCTGGAGCAGTCTGTCCCGTTCCAGGCCGTCCTCCGGCAGGGGGAGGGGGCAGTCGCTTTTCCCGGCGGCAGAGACTCCGTCCCAGCCGATGGTGGCGTGGGCGGTGACGGACTCCGCCCCGCACTCCAGGGCGGAGGAACAGAACCGCTCCCCCGGGCCGGGCGGGGCGGTGGGGTACTCCGGCTTCTCTCCGGGGAACAGCACCATCAGAATCTGCTCCACCGCGTAGCGGTAGTTGTGGCCGGTGAGGTATAGCTTCATGGGTGGGGATGTCTCCTTTTGGGAATTTAGTGGGTAGCAATGGCGGTTCCTGCAAAGGGGCCTCTGGAAGGCGCAGACAGGCGGGCGCACACTGTGCGCCCCTACTGGAGTGCGAAAACTAAATCTTTACTTTATCTAACTGTTGCAAAAAGCCAACGGAATTGACAGTGATGCTGCTCCTGCTGGAAAAAGTTCCTTTTTTTGCGACTGGGTGGGTAGGGGCGGCCTTTGGCCGCCCGAAGAAACCGCCTGCTTGCCCCGGGCGGCCAAGGGCCGCCCCTACAAAAAAGTAAAGTTTTTGGTTTCACATTCTACTGCTGGATGAGGGAAATCCGGCGGTTCCGGCCATCGCCACTAACAGCTAACAGCTCCCGTCCCGCAGGGACGTCTAGCCACTAAACATGCTTCACCGCATACCGCAGGAAGGGGTTCCCCTCCCGCTCCCGCGCCAGGGTGCTGGCCTCCTCGTGGCCGGGGTAAACCTTATAGTCCCCCTCCAGCCGGGCCAGCCGGGCCAGGGAACGGAGCATATCCGCCTGGGAGCTGGTCTCAAAGTCGGTGCGGCCGCAGGAGCCGCAAAACAAGGTGTCCCCGGTGAAGAGGGCGTCCCCCACCTGGAGGGTGACGCTGCCCGCCGTGTGGCCCGGCGTCTCCAGCACATGAATCGTCAGGCCGTCCAGCGTCACTGTGTCCCCCTCGCGATAGAGGTGGATGTCCTCCAGCGCTCCCAGGCCGGTGGGGGACCAGGGCCCCGCCGGGGCGTAGGGATAGTCGGCGGGGTGGAGGTAGACCGGCAGGCTGCCCGCCAGGTTCCGCACCTCCCGCACCCCGTCCACATGGTCGAAGTGGCCGTGGGTCAGGAGAATCATGGCCGGCGTATAGCCGTCCTCCGCAGCCATCCGGAGGATGTCCGGCGCCTGGGCGCCGGGGTCGATGAGTGCGCAGCGCTTCGTGGTCTCGTCCCCCAGCAGGTAGCAGTTGGTGGCCACAGGGCCAACGGTGATGCTGTCAATAAACATGGTAAGGCTCCTTTCCGTGCCGCTCCGGCGGGGCGGCGGTCACTGGTCGGTGTCGTACAGCAGCGTCACCGGCCCGTCGTTGACGCTGGCCACCTCCATCTCCGCGCCGAACGTCCCATGCTCCACATGGAAGCCCCGCGTGCGCAGCTCCTCCATAAACTGTTCATACAGGGGGACGGCCTGCTCCGGCTTCGCCGCGTGGGAGAAGCCGGGGCGGCGGGAGCGGAGGTCGGCGTACAGGGTGAACTGGCTCACCACCAGAATCTCCCCGCCCACCGTGGCCAGATTCAGGTTCATTTTGCCGTTTTCGTCGTTAAAAATGCGTAAATTGGCGATTTTCTCCGCCAGGTGGGCGGCCTCCGCAGGGGTGTCCTCCGGGCCGACCCCCAGCAGAATCAGGTATCCCCGGCCGATTTGACCGACGACCTGCCCTTCGATGGCAACGCTGGCGGATTTCACCCGGGTCAATACTGCGCGCATACGGTTCTCTCCTTATCCGTGGACCCGCTCTACTTCCATCACATCCCGGACGGCCTTCAGCTTGCGCACCACCACGTCCAGCTCGTACCGGTCGTGGACGTTGACCTGGGCGCTGACGGTGGCATAGCCGTCCGGCGTGCCCTTGGCGGACAGGCTGTCCACCCGCACCTTGGCGGCGGACAGGGCGGCGGCGATGTCCAGGAACAGGTTGGGCCGGTCCTTGGCGGTGATGGTCAGGGTGGCGCGGAACAGGTCCTGGTTGCCGCCGCTCCAGGTGACAGGAATCCAGCGGTCCTTCTCCTCCGGCCTGCGCCGGGCAGGGTCCGCGTTGGGGCAGTCCTGCCGGTGGACAGAGATGCCGTAGCCCTTGGTGATAAAGCCCACCACCGGGTCCCCCGGCACCGGGGCGCAGCACTTGGCGAACTTCACCAGGCAATTCCCCACCCCCTCCACGATGATGCCGTTGGCGGTGTGGGCGATGCGCTTCTCCTCCCGCTTGCCGGACAGCTCCGGCAGGGAGGTCTTGACGTGCATGGTCTCCTCCTGCCGGTCGATCTGGCTGGCCAGCTCCAGGGCGGCGGCCTGATCCTTCCGCTCCTTGAGGATGCTGCTCATCTCGCCCCGGATGCGGTTCACCATTTTCATGGCGGTGGTGCCGCCGTAGCCGATGGCGGCGTACATATCGTCCAGGCTGCCGTACTGCACCTTTTTCAGAATCCTGGGCAGCACGTCGTCCGCAGTGATCTCCGCCATGGAGTAGCCTGCCCGCTTCAGCTCCGCCTCGAAGGAGGCCCGGCCGGTGACGATGTTCTCCTGGCGGCGCTCCTTCTTGAACCACTGGCGGATCTTGTTCCGGGCCTCGTTGCTCTTGCAGATGTTCATCCAGTCCCGGCTGGGGCCCTTGGCGGCCTTGCTGGTGAGGATCTCACAGATGTCGCCGTTGTTCAGCACCGTCTCATAGGGGACGAGGCGGCCGTTGACCTTGGCCCCGATCATGCTGTTGCCCACGGCGGAGTGAATGCTATAGGCAAAGTCGATGGGGGTGGAACCGGCGGGGAGGCCCTTCACCTCTCCCTTGGGGGTAAAGACGAACACCTCGTCGGAGAACAGGTCCACCTTTAAGTTCTTGACAAACTCCTCCGCCTCGGTGGTCTCCTGGCTCTCCAGCAGGCGGCGCACCCACTCGTAAGCCTTCTCATTCTCCGGGTCGGCGCCGGAGTAGCCCTGTTTGTATTTCCAGTGTGCGGCGATACCGTATTCCGCCGTCTCGTGCATCTCCCAGGTGCGAATCTGCACCTCAAAGGGGATGCCCTCCCGGCCGATGACGGTGGTGTGAAGGCTCTGATACATATTGGGCTTGGGGGTGGAGATATAATCCTTGAACCGCCCCGGCACCGGGTTGAACAGGTCATGGACGTGGCCCAGGGCGTTATAGCAGTCCGCCACGCTGTCGACGATGATGCGCAGTGCGTACAGGTCAAAAATCTCGTCCAGGGTCTTGTGCTGGGTGTACATCTTCCGGTAGATGGAATAGGTGTGCTTGATGCGGCCGGTGATGGTACACTCGATGCCCTCCGCCTCCATCCGGGCCTTGATTTTGGACTGCATATTGCTCAGGAACTCCTGGTTGCGATTGGCCCGGGCGGCCAGCTGCTGTTCGATGTCCGAATAGCCCACCGGGTCCAGGTATTTCAGGGACAGATCCTCCAGCTCCCATTTCAGCCGCTGCATACCCAGGCGGTGGGCGATGGGGGCGTAAATCTCCATGGTCTCCAGGGCCTTTTCCT
>JAJQET010000180.1 GCA_021201515.1 Clostridiales bacterium
GCTGACGTAGGTGGAGTAGGTGCCCAGCACATCCCGGAACAGGTTCTCCTCCATCAGCTCGGTGGTGATGTCCGGCTCGGTGTAGATCAGGGCGATCTCTACCGTGTCCCCCTCCTCGGCGGCGGCCAGGGCCTCCGCAGCCTCGTCCACGTCAAAGCTGACGCCGGTAACCGAGTCCACAATGGCGTAGTCCTGCTCCGGGTCCAGGGTGGCGTCCACAGGCTCGGTATAGACCTCCTCATAGATGGCCTCCAGGTCGGCCTCCTCCAGGTTACCTTCGGTCATGGGGCAGTCCAGCACCGTCTCAAAGTCGTCGTTGGCCACCGCCTCCAGCATCAGCTCCACCAGGGCGGTGGTGTCCACCACCTGGCCTACGGTGCCTTTGGTCAGGAGGATGGAATCCTCCAGAAGCTCATAGGTGGTGGCCTCGCCGGTGTCCACCGCCAGCAGGCCGGAGCGGTCGATGGCCTCCCGCAGCAGCTCCTGGTCGCCCACCGTGGGCTGGAGCTGATAGACCTGCTGCCCCATCAGGGACTGCGGCAGGGCCGCCCCCCGGGTCAGAAAGCTGCCGTGGCCTCTGGCAAAGACGGTCTCCACCGTGGCCTCCACGTCCAGGCTCAGCACGCCGTCCAGCTCCACCTGGTAGGTTTCCCCCGCCGCCTCCACGGTGAGGACGACGCTGTCATATGCCTCCTGGGAGGCGGCCTCCACCGCCTCCACTGCCTCGTCGTAGGTCATGCCCTGGAGGTCAACGCCGCTGACAATGGCGTGGCCCAGCACCGTATCCTGGTCCACCAGTCCGCAGCAGACCAGATAGGCCGCCGCCAGGACCACCACCACCGCCCCTGCGATGATGCCGATGCGGAGGGCCAGACGGCCGCCCTTGTTTTCGTTCATTTCCTGATTGATTTGTTCCATTCCATTGTCCTCCAGCCGCGGACAACTATGTTCATCCGTCGGTATTGCGATTCAGTTGCTGACGGATACCTGTCCGGGCGGCCACATCGTGGGCCCCGCCCTCAGGGCGTAGTATCCATGATACTCCTAGTTATTATAGCTTGAAGCGGGCCGGAACACAAGCAACAAATCATTACATTTTTTCCTTTTCTCCGGGGAAAATGCTGTGCAGCAGCACAAAGAACCGGCGCGGACGCTGCCGCGCCGGTTCCCTGGTCCTTCCCGGCGGCAAGCCGGTTGTGTGTCACAGGTAGGCCGCCACAGGGCTGACCCCTGTGCGCCGGGCTTCGCTGTTGATGTATCGGACGGTGTTCTCCGCCACGAGTTTTCCGTCCAGGACGCACTGCACCGTGATTACCTGATTCCCGCCGGAGGCGCTCCCTGTGCCCACCTGGGCGGCGATCCGCCGGGCCAGCACGTCCATCCAGCCGGTGTTGTTCTCCAGAGGCACCACCGCCTCCCGGCCTGCCTCGCCCAGCATGGTCAGGGTGGGGTTGTCAAAGACGCCGCCCCGGGCGGCAAAGGCCAGCTTGGGCCACCCTTTGCCGGAGAACAGAACAGAGCTGATGGCGCTTTGCAGGGTGCTGAGCCCCGTGGTGACCCAGGTGACCTTCAACCCCAGGCTTTTATCCGCCCAGCCGGCTTTGAAGCTCTTCCACAGGCTGGCGGCGGTGGTGGTCACCTTGGCGGTGAAGCTGACCGTCTTGTCCTTGATGTTGGAGGTCAGGTTCTCCCACCGCTCCTTCAGGTCGGCCCAGGTGGTCTTGACGGCGGCGGTGACGGCCACCGCGATGTCGGTGAAGTGCCCCGTCAGCGCCGACCAGGCGCCGGACAGAGCGCTCCACAGGGTTTGCAGCGTGTTCTTCATGCCGTTTTGCAGCCCCTGCACCAGGTAAACGCCGATCTCCTGAAAGACAGTGCTGGGGCTGGACACGCCGAAGAGCGACTTCACGCTGCTGATAATGGGCTGGACAAAGCTGTTATACAGCCAGGTTCCGATGGCGGCCAAACCCCTGGTGACGCCTGTTTTTAGCCCGTCCACCAGATAGCCGCCGATCTGGGTCAGCTTGGTCTGCCAGTCCGCGCTGGAGTTCAGGATGTCCGCCACGGTCTGGAGCTGCTCCCCGCACCAACTCAGTGCGTCGCCAAAGCTGGTCAGCAGCCCGGCGGCGGCGTTCCCCGTCCAGGCGGCCACCGGCTGCAGGAAGTTCTCCCACACCGCCATGGCGATGGGCTGGAGTAGGTTCAGCGCCCCGGTCAGCGCATCAGCCCCGCCGGACAGCAGGTTCAGCCCGGCGGGAACCGCCGATTCTATCGTCCACTTGGCCAGGGGCAGCAGGACGTTTTCGTAGCCCCAGGCCAGCGCCCCCTCCAGCAGCGACGCCAGGGGACGTAACGATTCCAGCAGGCTGGCAAAGCCGCTGACCGCCGGGGTCAGGTTCAGCCCCGACGCCCAGCTCTTTGTGGCGTCGGACACCTGAACTGCCGTGTTCACCAGGTCCTCCACCATGCCCAGCAGGCTCTGGACGATGCGGGTGCCGTTCCCCGCGTAGTTCCAGGCCGCCCCGAATCGGGTGGCCAGGTTCTCCACCGTGCCGCACAGGTTGACGGCCACATCCAGCACCCCCTCCAGGATGCGCTGGCCGCTGCCCCCGGTCCAGACGTTGAGCCAGGTCTGGCCCACCAGGGCGGCGGTGTTTTTCAGGGCGGTGAGCATGGCGCCGGCGCTCTGGAGCACCGCCTCCCCCTTGCTCTGCCACGCCGCCTGAAAGGGCGACCAGATGTCCGCCAGCGCCTGTTTCAGCTCCTCCGCCCAGGCCAGCGTCTCCACGGGGATGGTGACGCCGCTGCCGCTGCCGGAGGAGGTGGTGCCGCCTCCCCCGGAGCCGGAGGAGCTGCCGGAGCCGTCGCTGCTGAGCCGCTGAATTTCGTCAAAGCCCATCAAATCCCGCTGGGCGGAGGCCAGCTGCTTTGTGGCGGAGGCGGCCTGTTTGGTGGTCTTGACCGCGCTGCTCAGGCCGCTGCTGACCCCTGTCCATTGGCTGCCGAACAGGGTGGTCACCAGGCTGGCCATCCCCTGGGCCACCGGCTGTAGCAGGCTCAGCAGCCTGGAAAACAGCGTCAGCCCCACGTTGGCCACCGGAATCAGGGTGTTTTTCAGTCGGTTCAGCTGGCCGGTGACGGCGCTCAGGTTTTTGCTCAGGCTCACCTGCACCGCAGTGCCCTGACTGCCCACCGCCTGGAGGCGTTTGCGGGTCTCCGCTAGGGCGCTGTTCAGGGCGGCGGCGCTGGTGCCCAGGGTGCTGAGTCGTTCCTCATCTGTCATTTCTGGTTCACTTCCTCACCTTTCTTTTTTATCGGGCCGTGTCCGGCGGCGGCATGGCGCTCCATCCGCCGCCGGTACTTTTCAATGCGGGCGGCCCGAATCTCCTCCTCGCTCCAGAAGGGGAACACCTCCCAGACCTCCGGCATCTGCCCGCCCCCAAGGGCGTGGGCGGTGAGCCGGGCCTGGCCCAGGGCAATGAGGGCCTGCCCCTTGCCCCGGAGCCGCTCCCGCTCCTGCATCCCCTCCACGGCGCTGACCAGTTCCCCCCAGCACCAGCTGTCGCTGTCCTGGGG
>JAJQET010000085.1 GCA_021201515.1 Clostridiales bacterium
CACCCGCATCGGCCCCATCCTGTCTGACTTCGCCCAGGAGGGCGGCCCCACCACCTTCTTTGACGAGCAGCGGGTGAAAATCGCGGGCATCGTGGCCGTCTCCCGGACGAAAACCACCAAGACCAACAAGCTGATGGCCTACGTCACCCTGGAGGACGACACCGGCTCCATGGAGCTGCTGGTGTTCGCCCGGGTGCTGGAGCAGTCGGGCAACTACCTGACGGTGGGGACGCCGGTGCTGGCGGAAGGCCGGTTGTCCGTCCGGGACGAAAAGCCGCCCCAGCTGCTGGTGGACACCATCTCCCCCCTGGCCCAGGAGACAGGCCCCGACCTGCCCCCGGAGGCGGGCGAGGCCGCCCGGCCCGGCGTGGTGCCTGACGCCCGGCGCATCTGGCTCCGCCTCCCCTCCCAGGACACGCCGGAGGCGAAAAAGGCCCATCAGATGCTGGTCATGTTCCCCGGCACCGGCCGCATGATTTTCTACTATGCGGACACCGGCGTCCGGGAGCGCCAGCCCTGCCTGATTCACACCTCCCTGGTGCGGGAGCTGAAAGCCCTGCTGGGGGAGGAGAATGTGGTGGTCAACTGACCACCGCTGAAATGAAAAACAAACGAAAGAAACCACCCGGCGTCCAGCCGTCCGAAGCGGCTTGCTGCGGGATTTGTCCCCGCAGCCGGGACAGCCGCCCAAAGAAAAGAGAGGCAAACCTTGAAACCATCCACCCAAACCGCCGCTGTGGGGAGCGACCTGCTCCACGGCCCCGTGGCCAGCAGACTGCTGACCTTTTCCCTGCCCTTCATGGTCAGCACCCTGCTGCAAACCCTGTACGCCACCACGGACACCGTCATCGTCGGCCAGTGCCTGGGCAGCAGCGGCCTCTCCGCCGTCTCCAACGGCAGTCAGCTGATGCAGATGATTTCCATGATCTGCGTGGGCTTCTCCACGGCGGGTCAGGTGCTGATCGCCCAGTCCGTGGGCGCGGGCAACACCGGCAAGATCCGCCAGATCGTGGAGAGCCTGGTCTATCTGGTGATTGGCCTGTCTGTCGCCCTGGGCGTGTTCTGCGTCGCCCTGTGTGACACGCTGCTTACCGCCCTGAACACCCCGGTGGAGGCCTACGAGCAGGCCCGGTACTACGTCATCATCTGCGGCTGCGGCACCATCTTCACCGGCCTGTACAATATGTTCAGCGCCATTTTCCGGGGGCTGGGGGACAGCCGCCACCCCCTGCTCTTCGTCTGCATCGCCTCGGTCATCAACATCATCCTGGACCTGCTGTTCGTGGCGGTGCTGGGGTGGAACGTGGCCGGGGCCGCCCTGGCCACTGTGCTGGGCCAGCTGGCCAGCGTGGTGTTCAGCGTGGTCTACCTCTACCGCAACCCCCGGCTGCTGCCCTTCCCCTTCCGGCTCCTGCAAATGCGCCCCCACGGGGAGACCGCCGGACAGATCACCAAAATCGGCATCCCCCTGGCCAT
Source organism: Clostridiales bacterium (assembly GCA_021201515.1). Taxonomy (GTDB): domain Bacteria; phylum Bacillota; class Clostridia; order Oscillospirales; family Oscillospiraceae; genus Onthomonas. The sequence goes on from JAJQET010000085.1 coordinate 1,477, forward strand.
CCAGAGCGCGGCGGTGCAGTTCAGCTTCCTGTTTGTCAGCGGCATGGTGAACACCCTGGGGGTGGATGTCAGCGCCGCCTTCGGCGTGGCCCAGAAGCTGCGGAACGTCCCCGGGGTGCTGACCCAGGGCCTGGGCCTGGGCACCAGCAGCATGATCGGCCAGAACCTGGGGGCGGGCAACCAGAAGCGGGTCAGCCAGACCATCAACTGGTGCCTGATCTTCACCACCATCGTCAACGCCCTGTTTGGGGTGGCGTTCGCCCTGACGCCGGTGCTGTGCTTCCGGATGTTCACCCAGGATGAGGCGGTGCTGGCCTATGCCGGGATGTGTATGTTTACGCTGGTGATTGAACTGCCCGGAAGATGCCTCATGCCTGGCTGCAACGCCCTGGTCAGCGCCCAGGGCTTCGTGAAGTTCAGCATGACGGTGGCCTTCCTGGACGCCTTCGCGGGCCGGGTGCTGCTGTGCTGGCTGCTGGGCATCGTGCTGGACATGGGGGCCCTGGGCTTCTTCCTGGGGTACAGCCTGGCCACCTATATCACCGCCATCCCTGTCTTTGTGTACTACATCAGCGGCCTTTGGAAGAAGCGGAGCATTCTGGTCTCCAAGACCGACTGATGAAGCAGATCGAAACCGTATGGGCGGGGCCTGCCGTCCCGCCCCAACACGAAAGGAGCAATTACGATGAACTGTGGCGAACAACTGCACGGCTTCCGGCTGAAGCAAATTCAGCCTTTGGAGGAGCTGGAGGGCACCCTCTATCAGCTGGAGCATGAGCAAACGGGGGCGCAGCTGGCCTGGCTCCGGCGGGGGGAGGAGAACAAGACCTTTATGGTGGGCTTCCAGACCCTGCCGGAGGACGACACCGGCGTATTCCACATCCTGGAACACTCTGTGCTGTGCGGGTCAAAGCGCTTCCCCGCCAAGGAGCCCTTTGTGGAGCTGCTGAAAACCTCCATGAACACCTTCCTGAACGCCATCACCTTCCAGGATAAGACGGTGTACCCGGTGTCCAGCCGGAACGAGACGGACTTCTTCCACCTGATGACGGTGTACCTGGACGCGGTGTTCTGCCCCGCCATCTATGAAAACCCGGACATCTTCCGGCAGGAGGGGTGGCACTACGAGCTGCACGACGGCGAGGCCCAGCCCACCTACAAGGGCGTGGTGTTCAACGAGATGAAGGGGGCCTTCTCCTCGGTGAACGAGGTGATCGCCAACGAGATGAACCGGATGCTCTTCCCCTCGAACTGCTACCGCTTTGTGTCCGGCGGCGACCCGGTACACATTCCGGAGCTGAGCTATCAGCAGTTCCTGGCCACCCACAAACGGTACTACCATCCCTCCAATGCGAAACTCTTCCTGGACGGCGACCTGCCCATTGAGCGGGTGCTGGAGGTCATCGACCGGGACTATCTCTCCCACTACCGGCGGCAGGAGATGGACTTCGACCTGACCTGGCAGGAGCCGGTGGCGCGGCAGGACGCTGTGGCCTATTACAGCGTAGCCCCCACCGAGGACACCGCCCAAAAGACCTACTTCACCATGGGCAAGGTGGTGGGCTCCTGGCAGGACAGGGAAAAACTGATTGCCCTGGAGGTGCTGGGCGACTATCTGGCAGGCTCCAACGACGCCCCGCTGAAACGGGTCATCCTGGAGCGGGGGCTGGGCCAGAACGTGCAGATGGAGCTGTGCGACCATATGCTCCAGCCCTGGCTGCTGTTCCAGGTGGAGAACACGGAGCAGGCCCTCTGCGGTGAAATTCAGTCCGTCCTCCGGGAAACCCTGGAGCCACTGACCCGGAACGGGCTGGACAAGGGGGCGCTGCTGGCCTCCCTGAACCGGCTGGAGTTCCGGTATCGGGAGCGGAACGAACCTCAGGGGGTGATTCTGGGGCTGACCGCCATGAAGTCCTGGAACTACGGCGGCGACCCGGCCCTGTACCTGACCACGGGGGACGCCTTCGCGTCCCTGAAACGGCAGGCGGAGGGGGACTATTTCCCCCGGCTCCTGCGGGAGACGCTGCTGGACGAGGCCCATCTGGTCACGCTGCCCACCC
>JAJQET010000114.1 GCA_021201515.1 Clostridiales bacterium
TTTCCTCCATCTCTTCTTTTATTTCAAAAAGGCCGGGCCGCTGTGTTATGCGGCTGAAACGAAGCCTTTCTGACAAGGTTGTGCCGCCTGTTCCGCAGGCGGTGCCGACGCAGGGTTACAGACAGGCCGGTTTCTGGGTGCCCAGCGTTGCATAGAGCTGCGTTACCTCACGGGTGGTAAGCCCCGCACGCAGCGCCGATTGCAGCTCTTCCTGATAGGTGGGAGAGGTGCGCAGATGCTTGTTGAAATAAAAGTCATATTTTACATACGAAAGAAAATAATAGTAAATGCCCTTTCGCTGAATCATCAGCGCCGCATGGACATATTCCTCGATTTTGAGGATGGCCGCCCGCCCGGCCAGGAAGGGCCGCTTTCCGTGCAGCAGGGCCACCGCCGCATAGAAGTAGAGGTCCGCGTTGTTCATGTCGTCCGCCATGGCCCGCTCAAAGGATTTTTCGGCCTGGTTATACAGGCCCAGCCGCAGGTAGCACATGGCGGCGGAGAGGTTCAGCGCACCGTTATTCGGCTGCTCCGCCAGGGGTGCGCGATAGGCGTTCGCATAACGTTCGACCGTATTCTGCGGCATATTGAAAACCGTTTCATAGTTGGTGATCAGCACCTCTGTGCCGCAGGATTCACAAACGGGATTTTCGACGCTGACCGGAGTGGCGCAGTTGGGGCACTTGATAGAAACCGCCTGATAGACCATAAAGCAAGCCCTCTTTCGATGTATTGCAACAGAATCATTCAAAACCTGCTAATATTATACAAGGCTTAACAGTATGTGTCAAGAACGAATAGACAAAAATAGACAACAGCGCACAGGAGCAGATGCCTGCTCCTGTGCGCTGTTTTGGGTGAAAAATCCGTCATCCCCGGCTGTGGGGGTTATCCTTGCCCCACGTTAAAGATGCTCCTTACAGGAGAGGGTCAGCACCTCCATCCGCCAGACCGCCGTCTGCCTCAGCATGGCGTCCGGGAAGGTCCAGTCCTCCCGGCCGGTGTAGTGGGCCAGCAGCAGGCTCAGGGCTTGCCGCTTTCCCTCCCCGTCCTCCACCAGCGCCGCCCGGCCTGTGCCGATGACGCTTTGGAAGCGGTAGGAGTACTGGCAGCCGGTGGCCCCGGCGTTCAGGCGGTGGTTTGTATCCAGTTCAAAGCCCACCACCGGGTTTTCCCGCAGCAGGTCCAGCTTTCGGCCCTCTGTGGCGCTGTGAAAGTAAAAGATCCGCTTCCCATCCTCCCAGGCAAAGCCGAAGTTCAGGGGAACGATGTAGGGCGCATCGCCGGTGGCGAAGGCCAGACGGCAGCAGTCGCAGCGCTGAATGATGGCGTCGATTCTCTGAGGGTCGGTGACTTCCCGGTCGTTTCTTCTCATGGATTTGTGACCTCCTCGATGGGATGTTTTTCCAAAAAAGTCTGTAGAGCGACCTCATACCCGGCCTTTACCTGTGGCGGAGCGAAGGAGCAGCGGTTGGCATTCCGGAGCAGCTCCGGCACCTCAGCCGGGGTCAGCCCACAGTGGAGGCAAAGCCGTTCCAGTTCCTCCGTCAGGGTGGTGCCGCTGACGGTGCGGTTGTCCGTGTTGACGGTCACGGTCAGCCCGGCCTCCCGGAATCGCCGGAAGGGGTAGACCTCCCAGCCGGACACCGCCCTGGTCTGCAAATTGCTGAGGGGACACAGCTCCACGCCAATGCCTGCCTCCGCATAGGCCCGCAGCAGTTCCGGGGATTGTTCCAGGGCGATGCCGTGGCCCACCCGGGCTGCGCCGTAGGACAGGGCGGTCTCCAGATTCTCCACGCTGCCCGTCTCGCCGGTGTGGATGGTGAAGGGGATACCCAGCTCCCTGGCCCGGCGGAACACGGCCTCCTGCTCCCGGGTGGGGTGGGCCGCCTCGTCTCCGGCCAGGTCCAGCCCCCAGATCAGGTCGGGATACCACCGGGTGGCCTCCTCCAGCATTTCCAGATTTTGGGCGGGGGAGAGGTTCCGCATGGCGCAGGCCAGAAAGCCGCAGCGGACGCCGGTCTCCGCCTCCCCGGCGGCCCTGCCCCGCCGGACGGCGGCAAAAACCCGCTCCAAGCTCAGCCCCTCCGCCTGGGAAAACGCGGGGGCAAACCGCAGCTCCAAATAATATATCCCCTCCTTTGCAGCCTCCCGGAGGACGGCGCGGACAAAGTCCGCAATGCTGTTCTCTGTTTGCAGGCACAGCAGGGGCAGGTCAAAGCAGGTCAGGTAGTCCGCCAGGCTGGTGCAGTCCGCCGGGACGGAGTACCTGAGTTTTTGCCCCGCCGGGACACGGCCCGTCCGGGTCAGGTAATCCGTCATGGCCTCCGGCGGCAGGCTGCCGTCCAGATGACAGTGCAGCTCCACCTTGGGGAGGGCAGTGAGCCATTCTTTGCGTTCCATCGTTTTCCCGTTCTTCCGTGTCAGTAGCGCCGCACCAGTTCGGAGACCAGCCGGATGGAGCGCTCCGCCGCCCTGGCCGCAAACTGGTTATAGTCCGCCGGGGAGTTACCGGAGGCGTCGTCGGAGATGGCCCGAATCACCACGCAGGGCATCTGATTCACATAGCAGACCTGGGCGATGCTGCCCCCCTCCATCTCGGCGGCGATGCCCCCGAAGGCGGTGCGGATACGCAATTTCTCCCCGTCGGTGTGGACGAACTGGTCGCCGCTGGCGATGGTGCCGGTTTCGGTGTGGAAGCCCTGCTCCGCCGCAATCTCCTCCGCCAGGGAGACCAGCCTGGGCTGGCAGGGCAGATGGATGACGTTGATGCCGGACAGCAGGCCCGGCGGGTCACCGATGGCGGAGGTGTCCATATCGTGCTGCACCAGGTCGGAGGCGATGGCGATGTCCTGAATCCCGATGTTGGGGGAGAGGGTGCCCGCCACGCCGGTGTTGATGACGGCCTCCACCGGATAGCTTAACACCATGGTCTGGGCGCAGATGGCGGCGAACACCTTGCCGATGCCGCAGACCGCCAGTACTACGTCTACCCCGTGAAGGCGTCCGCTGATGTATTCAATGCCGCTGATGGTGCGGGAGGCGGGGGCATCCAGCAGGTTGCGGAGGCCGTCAATCTCAATCTGCATTGCGCCGATGATACCGATCATAGTTGGGTCACTCCTTTTGATATTGAAAGTCAATGGGCTGCGCGGCGTGGAGCGTGTCCAGATAGGCCCGGCACAGGGCCTTGGCGGACTGCAAATCCAGGTTGCGGTAGTTGCCGCACTCCTTCCGGGACGCGCCGAACACGGGGCCGTCGTAGTTCAAAATCTGTTGCAGGGTGTCCAGCACGGCCTGCAACACCCGCTCCTGGCTGACGCAGCTGCGCACCAGCAGGTAGAACCCGGTCTGGCACCCCATGGGGCCGAAGTACAGCACAGCGGGGGCAATTTCGGAGTTCCGAATAAAGGTGGCAAACATATGCTCCACAGAGTGCATGGTGCAGTTATCCATATACACCCCGGCGTTGGGGGTACAGGTGCGCAGGTCGTAGTTGATGACATCTCCATCGATGCTGG
>JAJQET010000310.1 GCA_021201515.1 Clostridiales bacterium
GGCGACGGCCACAATGCCCGCCACCTTCACCCGCTGCGCGTCAAAGACAGTGTGGGGGCCGCCCTCCTGGGCGAAGTCAGACAGGATGGGGCCGATGCGGGTGGTGGCCCGGCGCTTTACCACCTCCCGGTACTCGTCCATGGGGTGACCGGTGAGGTAGAGGCCGGTGGTCTCCCGCTCCATGGCCATCAGCTCCTGACGGGAGAACTCCGGGATGTTGGGCAGGGGCGTCTCCGGCCGCTTGCTCCGGCCTCCGCTCATGCCGCCGAAGAGGTCGAACTGGCCCTCCAGATTCTGCTTCCGCTCCAGGGCGATGCCGTCCAGCACCTGGTTCATCATCTTTAAAAGCTGGCTGCGCTTTGCCCCGAAGGAGTCGAAGGCCCCGCAGCGGATGAGGTTTTCCACGGTGCGGCGGTTCATGTCGGTGCCGGAGGCCCGCTCACAGAAGTCCTGGAAGCTCCGGAAGGGGCCGTTTTCCGCCCGCTCTCTGGTCATGGCCTCCACGACACCCCAGCCCACCCCTTTCACGGCGGCCAGGCCGAAGCGGATGTTGTCGCCGGAGACGGAGAAGTCCGCGTCCGACTCGTTCACGTCCGGGGGCAGCAGGGCGATGCCCATGTCCTTGCACTCGGCGATATACTCCGCAATCTTGGTGCTGGAGTCCAGCACGCTGGTCAGCAGGGCGGCCATATACTCCTGGGGATAGTAGTATTTGAACCAGGCGGTCTGGTAGGCCACGATGGCATAGCAGACGGCGTGGGCCTTGTTGAAGGCGTAGTTGGCAAAGTCGTAAATTTCGTTGTAGATGGCCTGGGCGGTCTCTTCCGGGATGCCGTTGGCAATGCAGCCCCTGATGTTCCGGGCCGGGTCGCCGTAGATGAAGCTCTGGCGCTCCTGTTCGATCTGCTTGGCCTTTTTCTTGGAGATGGCCCGGCGCACCATGTCCGCGCCCCCCAGGCTGTAGCCCGCCAGCTGCTGGAAAATCATCATCACCTGCTCCTGGTAGACGATGCAGCCGTAGGTGCCGGACAGAATTGGCTCCAGCATGGGGTGGCGGTAGGTCACCTTCTCCGGGTTCAGCTTGCACTGGATGAACCGGGGGATGGACTCCATGGGGCCGGGGCGGTACAGGGCCACGATGGCGGTCAAATCCTCAATGCTGGAGGCCTTCATCTGGACGCACACCCCGGTCATCCCGGCGGACTCCATCTGGAACACGCCGGAGGTGCGGCCCTCCTGGAGCATTTGGAACACCGCCGGGTCGTCCTCCGGGATGTTGTGGAGGTCGAAGTCGGGGACCTTTTTCCGAATCATCCGCTGAGCGTCGTCCAGCACCGTCAGGTTCCGCAGGCCCAGAAAGTCCATTTTCAGCAGGCCCAGCTCCTCCAGCGTGGTCATGACGTACTGGGTGACTACGCTCTCGTCATTCTTCGCCAGGGGCACATAGTCGTACACCGGCAGGCGGGTGATGACCACCCCCGCCGCGTGCTTGCTGGCGTGGCGGGGCATCCCCTCGATGGCCTTGGAGGTCTCAATCAGCTCATGGACCCGGGGGTCGTTGTCGTACAGCTCCTTCAGGGGCTTGGAGAGCTTTAACGCATCGTCCAGCGTCATGTGGAGGGCGTTGGGAATCTGCTTGGCGATCTGGTCCACGTCGCCGTAGCTCATGCCCATGACCCGGCCCACGTCCCGCACCACCCCCTTGGCCTGGAGGGTGCCGAAGGTGACGATTTGGGCCACATGGTCCGCGCCGTACTTGTGCTGGACGTAGTCAATGACCTCCTGGCGGCGGCGGTAGCAGAAGTCCATGTCAATATCCGGCATGGTGACCCGCTCCGGGTTCAGGAACCGTTCAAAGTACAGCCCGTACTTCATGGGGTCCACATCGGTGATGCCCATGCAGTAGGACACCATGGAGCCTGCGGCGGAGCCGCGGCCCGGACCCACGGGGATGTCCACGCTCTTGGCGTAGCCCACGAAGTCGGCCACGATGAGGAAGTAGTCCACAAAGCCCAGCTGCTGAATCATATCCATCTCGTACTGGAGACGCTGGTCGTAGCCCTCCGGATGCGTGGGGTACCGCTGCTCGAACCCCTCCCGGCACAGCCTGGCGAACAGGCTGGGGCCGTCATAGCCCTCCGGGTACTGGAATTCCGGCAGGTGGTAGTGGCCGAACTCAAAGGTGACGTTGCACTGGTCGGCGATTTTCTGGGTGTTGGCGATGGCCTCCGGGAACTCCGGGAACAGGGCGGCCATCTCCGCCTCCGACTTCAGGTAGAACTGGTCGGACTCAAAGCGCATCCGGTCCGGGTCGTCCAGGGTCTTGGCCATCTGGACGCACATCAGCACGTCCTGGGCCCTGGCGTCCTTGCGCTCCAGGTAGTGGGCGTCGTTGGTGGCCACCACCGGGATGCCCGTCTCTTTGTGGAGGCGGCGGATGCCGGCAATCACGTCCTGCTGCTCCGCAATGCCGTGGTCCTGCAATTCCAGGTAGTAGTTGCCCTCCCCCATGATGTCCAGCATGGTCAGGGCGTGGGCCTTGGCCCCCTCGTAGTCGTGGTTCACCAGCAGCCGGGGCAGTTCTCCCGCCAGGCAGGCGGACAGGGCAATGAGGCCCTGATGGTGCGCCCGCAGCAAATCCAGGTCGATGCGGGGCTTGCCGTAGAAGCCCTCCAGGTTGGCCTGGGATACCATATAGGACAGGTTCCGGTAACCCTCGTTGTCCCGGCACAGCAGAATCAGGTGGCGGCTGTCCCGGTCCAGACTGCCGTCCCGGTCAAACCGGGTGCGGGGGGCCACATAGACCTCGCAGCCGATGATGGGCTTCACCCCGGCGGCGTTGCAGGCCCGGTAGAAGTCGATGACGCCGTACATGACGCCGTGGTCGGTGATGGCCACGGCGTTCTGGCCCAGCTCCTTCACCCGCTGGGGCAGGGACTGGATGCGGCAGACGCCGTCCAGGAGGGAAAATTCGGTGTGAACATGCAGGTGGACAAAGGACATGGGGGTTCCCTCCTGTTCTGTCAGTGTTGTTCATTTAAGGGGGATTATTTTCCTCAGATAAGGATTGAAGAAGGAAATGGGGATTTGCCCGACTGGTGGGCCTCCTTAGATAACGTTCGAGATAAAGGTTTTGTCCGGCTTTCCCTTGCCAGGGAAGCGGGGCCTACTTTTCTCGATTCGTCGAGAAAAGTAGCAAAAGAGGACGACTTAGGGGGAAGCTCGGGGCACCTACGTTATCAAGAACTTTAAGGCGCTACCTACTCTTCTAAGTGGCTTCGCCAGCAAGCTGGCTCAGGATTTTGCTAAAAATATGCCCCCGGCATATTTTTTACGCAAAATCCGCCTAAGAACCCCTCTCCTATCCCGCTGGGGCTTCGCGCTGTCTAATTTATAAGTGGTCTGTCAGTCAACAGACGATGTAATTTCTAAGTGGTGAGACTGCCGCCGATGGCGGCTGGCGGGGATTGCCGCCCGTTCCGCCCTGCCAAAGGCGGGCGGAACGTGGCGTCAATTTT
>JAJQET010000024.1 GCA_021201515.1 Clostridiales bacterium
ACTGCCTGATGGCGGCACCTCCGGCAGAGGCGGCATGGGCGGCTTCCCCGGCGGAGATTCGGACACTGAAAGTCTGACTGACGGCGAACTGCCCGATAGCGCTGACACCGACAGCCTGCCCGACGGCAACGCCGACAGCTCCTCCTCCATCACCAACGAGAATGTGGACACCAGCGGCGACACCATGGACGTGGGCACCCCTGAAGCAGGCACCACCCAGGCCGCAGGCAGCAGCACCGACTCCGCCAACTACTCCAGCTATGAGGAGATGGTGGAGGCCTACGCCGCCGACATCGCGGAGATTCTGGAGGGCGACGAGTACGGCAACAACATCGTCTCCCTCTACAACCCCCTGAACTACATCGGGGACGAGGGAACGGAAGGCCCCGCCTGGACCCGTATCCTCATGGGCGCTTCCGAGGGTGATATGTCCATGTTCTCCTCCCTGAACCTGCAAATCGCCTGGCTGAACGCCGGCACCGACTGCGAGATCGAGTGGCAGTGGGACGGCGGCCATGTGCCCTCCGAGATTCTGAGCAGCTCCTTCTCCCTGTACGTTGACCAGATGTACGCCGAATACGCAGGCGGCGTGGAGGTCGAGGCCGCCGAATCGGAGGCCCAGACCGCCAATGGCACCTCCACCGAGGCCAGCGGCACCGACCTGAGCAGCTGGGTGGACTACTCCGACATCACCAGCGTCTCCTTCTCTCTGGCGGACGCCGTCTCCTACCGCACGGCAGGGGCCAGCAAGGCCATGCCCGGCTTCGACGTCATCGACTACGGCCAGGAGGACTATGTGTTCGGCAGCTCTACTCAGGACGCCCGACACTGGGACACCTTCCTGCTGGAGATCTTCCAGGAATACGCGGATGTCCTCTCCCCGCTGTTCAACGCCGGATAAGGCGTCCCCCACAATCCTATAAAACCGGTTCCACAGCCGGCCCGCAATCTGTTTGCGGGCCGGCTGCTCCTTCCCTTGCATTTTGACGCCATTATGCTATAATGGGAACAGTTCACATCAGAAAGGCAGCCGCTTTCGGTTCTCCGTTGCCGGACGCAAGCGGTCGGAACGGTGCTTGTATGAAACAGTTCACCCATATCGTCCAAACCCCTCACGGTCTCCACGCCCGCCCCGCCGGCCTGCTGGCAAAGCAGGCAAAAACCTATGCCGACACCGTCATCACCCTGACCAAGGGGGATAAAACGGTGCGGGCCGGCCAGCTGCTGCGGGTGCTCAACCTGGGGATTCAGTGCGGGGATGCAATCACCGTCACCGCGGAGGGGGCGGAGGAGGACACCGCATGGAATGATATGCAGGCGTTCTTTCTGCTGAACCTATGAGGTAGCCCCTGCAAAGCAGCTCGAATTTGACAGAAAGAGAGAACCGAAACCCATGGATCTGCACAATCCCATCCTGCCGGGGTTCCACCCCGACCCCTGCATCTGCCGCCGGGGAGAGGACTACTACATTGCCTGCTCCTCCTTTGAGTGGTTCCCCGGCGCGCTTGCCCCTCCGGCGACTGCCGGATGATGTATCATGGGGCATCGGAGGGACAAGTCGGAATTGCTTGAAGAACGCTATTGCAGTATGGATTTGGACTTGAGGATATTTGGTGGAAAATTAACACAATGGATAGATATGAAAAGTTAAATAATCGATTGCAGGGCGCTAATATTATTGTGGAAAAGTATCTCTTAATCCTTCGCATTATTCCATTTTGTTCTATGTGGTTGACCATGCAGAGGATATGGATTTCATACAAAAAGAAGCATTGCAGATGGTTATGCAGACGGGAGTTACTGATGTGTTCTTCTATGGAAGAAAAGAAGCACTTTGGCATCTTGCATTTGACATGGCCGACGTACAAATATATGGTGACAGAGAAGACGTGATCCTTACATATAGCTGCTATTGTATAGAAGATTTTGTTAATGAAATGAAAGAGATACTCACAATTCGAACGTTTATCCCTTTGGATTGTTATCTCATCTATGATGATAAGAACATATATGATGGTATCAAAAAATCACTTAAACAATTTAATCTTTTAGATTTATAAAATGGTTCGTCCTGTCTTCGGTTGATATCCATTTGGATTGCGCTTACCGGTCTGAGGCTACAATTTCCATTTTATCGCCCTGAAAACTGCATACGCGACAACACCCAAAAGCCCAGGTGCTCGTTGTTGAGCGCCTGGGCTTTCCGTTTTTTGTCGGGCGTCTGAGAAACGTCCGCTGTCTTTTGGGAATTGCTTTAATTCCGGAAAATCTTCACTTCATAGGGCTTAAGGGCAACGACCCCCTCCACCGTCTCCCCTGTCTCCATGTCCGTCAGCGGGACGTGGAGGGTGACGGTCTGTGGGGCGGCGGCGTAGTTCAGCACAAAGAACAGCCGCGTCTCCCCCTTCCTGCGGACGCACAGCTCGCAGTCCGCAGGGATGGTCAACACGTCCCCCCATGGCTCGGACAGGTTCAGATAGTCCAGGAAGGCCCGGACGGTGTCCCGTGTGAAGGTGCCGCCGAAGTGGAGGATGCGGCCCTTCCCCAGCCGCCGCTCCGTCAGGGCAGGCGCCCCGGCGTAGTAGTTGCCGGTGTACCGGGCCAGGATGTGAGCCTCCGGCCCGGTGAGGGCCAGGACTTCATTGTAAACCCCGGTGTCCAGGCTCTGCCCCGCCCAGTCCATGCAGACAGCGCCGTCCGCCGGGCCAACGAAGGTGCCTTCGGTCACGTCGGTCTGGGTGGCCTCCGCCAGCAGGCCGGGCATGGGAGCCATGACGCACTGGCCGGTGACGTCCTTCTGACCGGTGCGGGCCCCGATGACCAGGGTGCCCCCCTGCTCCACATAGGCCCGGAGCAGGGCCGCATACGCTTCGGTCAAAATCAGGCCGTGGGGGTAGAACAGGACGGGGTACCGGAGCAGCTCCGCCGTTTCGGTGCTGTCCAATAAATAGAGGATGTCCATGGGGGTGTGAGCCAGCTGGGCGGCGATGAAGATCTCCTCCTGGCTCTTCCAGGTCAGGCGGCTGTGCCAGGCGTCCAGTTCCGCGTCCCAGTCGTTGTCATAGTCCCGCACCAGGGCGAAGGGCGCCTCATAGTCCGCCCCCGCCAGTTCCCGGAGGGGCCGGAGCTTCTGCACAAACTCCTTCAGCTCCCGGAACTTCCGGTTGTCCCGGTTGTCGTAGTCCAGAATCCCGTGCCAGTACATCTCGGTGCCCATGATGGAGGTGCGCCAGCGGAAGAAGCTGACATAGTCCGCCCCGTGGGCCACGCTCTGCATGGCCCAGAGGGCCATCTGCCCCGGCTTTGGGGCGGGGGACTCCATCCGGGTGTTCCAGCCCAGGGCGCCGGACTGCTGCTCCATAATGCCGAAGTGGGGGCAGACGGATCGCACCTCGATGAGGTGCTGGCTCCACCGCCGGTCGTTCAGGTTGCGGGACTGGAGGGGATGCTCGTCCATGCAGAAGGCGAAGTTGGGGTAGGAGTCGTAGGTGTACACGTCCAGGGCCTCG
>JAJQET010000034.1 GCA_021201515.1 Clostridiales bacterium
AGGACACCGGCACACAGATTTACGCGGAGAAATTCGCGGAGGAAGTGGAGCGGCTCTCCAACGGGGAGATGAAAATTGAGGTCTACGCAAACAGCGCCCTTGGCAGCGATACGGAGCTGATCGAGTGCTGCATGACCGGAGACATCCCCTTCGTGGTGCAGAACACCGCGCCCCAGGTGAGCTATCTCCCCAGGCTCTGTCTGTTCGACCTGCCCTGCGTGTTTGACTCGATTGACGAGCTGCACGAGGTGCTGGACAATGAAGAATTTATGGAAAAAATTAATGAGATCTATGCGGAGAAGGGGCTGGAGCTCCTTGGCATGAGCGACCAGGACTTCCGCGTGATGACCTCCAATGTAAAGGTAGAATCCTTGGCAGACTTTTCCGGGATTAAGATTCGCACGATGGAGAATTCCTATCATATGGCGTTCTGGAAGGCAATCGGCGCGAATCCCACCCCCATGTCCTTCTCTGAGGTCTATATCGGCCTGCAGCAGAACACGATTGATGCCCAGGAAAACCCCTATGAGGTCATTGTCTCCAACAATTTCTATGAGCAGCAGGATTACATTATTCAGACGAACCATCTGCCCCACCTGCTGAGCCTGATTGTCAGCGAGAGCTTCATGGAATCCCTGGAGGAGGACCAACAGGAGATCATCCGTGAGGCCGCCGCCACAGCCTGTGATTACGCGAGAGAACAGGCCCAGGAGCGTGTGGCGGATCGTATCGCAATCTGCGAGGCGGGCGGCGCCGAGATCGTTGCGGTTTCGGATGAGCTGCGCGCCCAGATGCGTGAGGCCTCCGCGGACCTGTATGAGGAGATTCGGGCGGTCGTGGCCGACGATGATCTGTACTATACCTATATCGGAGAATAAGGAAACCGCTCCCACGGGCGCGGGCCGGATGCAGTAATTTACGTTACATCGTGCAGACGGGAGGGTGGACAGTTGATTTACTTTACAGCAGATACTCATTTCGGACATGCGAATATCATTAAGACGTGCAACCGCCCCTTTCAGACTGTGGATGAAATGAATGAAGCTCTGATCTCAGCCTGGAACAGCCGCGTCTGCGACGGCGACACGGTGTATATTGTGGGAGATCTGTTCTTTCGATGCAATGATGTGGAAGGCATTTTGAACCGGCTCAACGGGGAGAAATGGCTCATCACAGGCAACCACGATGGCCAGTGGATGGGAAAGGTGGATTGCGGCCGGTATTTTGTGCGTATCGAGCAGTATTTGGAGATGAAGGACGGAACCCACAGGATGACGCTGTGCCATTACCCCCTCCTGACCTGGAACCATGCGAAGGGGTCCTATATGATACACGGCCACATCCATTCAAATACGGATGCTGATTTCTGGCCGCTGCTCAAATGCCGGGAAAATGTGCTGAATGCCGGGGTGGACATCAATCACTATCAGCCCGTCACCTTTGAAGAGCTGGTGATCAATAATGCGCAGTTTAAGGCAGAGCATTGACGCGGCCCGTCAGGTCCATACAGGAGGTGTGCCTGAATGAACGAAACAGAACAGATACTTTTGCAGCTTACCGGCAGGGCCTTATTCCATGCCCCTGCGGCGTTCGACCCCGCCGGGACGGACTGGCCCGCCCTTTACCGGGAGGCGTCAAACCAGGCGCTTTCCCTCCTCATCTGGGACGCACTGACTGACGGGGAACGGATGGCAATCCCGGAGGACGCTGCGCTTCGTTGGGAGCAGGATTCCTTCCAGCACATCATGAACAATGAACAGCTTCTCTATGAACAGGAGAGGGTGATTCGGCTCCTTGACGACGCAAATATCCCCTGCGTCATCCTGAAGGGGAGCTCATCGGCGGTATGCTACCCGCAGCCCTCTCTCCGGATTATGGGCGACATTGATCTGCTGGTGAAACCGGAGCGGCAGATGGAGGCCGTAAAGGTTTTGCAGGCGAATGGTTATGGTGATGTTCTGGATGAAGCCCATCATTGCCATATGACGATACACAAGGGCGGCATCGCCGTAGAGGTTCATAAAGAACCGAACGGGATGTTTATGAATGCGGATGCGGAAATCGCGCAAAAACTGCACGATTATTTTGCAGACGCAGTGGACAGAAGGCAGATCGTGAACGGCCTGCCGTTTCTCGCGGATGATCAGCAGGCAGTTGTGCTCATACTCCATAAGCTGGAGCATTTTATGAACAGCGGGCTGGGCCTGCGCCAGCTTTGCGACTGGGCTGTGTTTGTGGCGGAAAAGATGGACGACCGGCTGTGGGCAGGGCTTCAGCCGCTGCTTTCACAGTTTGGCCTGCTGACCTTCACAGGGATTATGACAAGGGCCTGCGTCGATTATTTGCGGCTGCCGGAAGACAAAGCGCCCTGGGCAATGCAGTATCCCGGCGAAACGGCGGCAAAAGTGATAGAACAGATTCTGAACGAGGGGAACTTCGGAAAGAAGGCTGAAAAATACGGCGAACGGCTGTTTTATGACCCCAACTCGTCAAACAGACTTTCCAGCTTCGTGAAGGTGCTGGGAAGCGCCTGCAGGGAGCATTGGCCGCCCTGCGAGAAGCACGCGGCGCTGATGCCGGTTGCCCCGTTTGTGTTGCTGGGCAGATATCTGGTGCAGCGGCAGAGGGGCGAGCGGCCAAAGCTGAACCTGAAAAAGAAATATCAGCAGGCAGGGTATGATCAAAAGCTGTACAAGGAACTGAAGCCCTTTGTGGTGGAGTAGCGGATGCCGCTGTCAAGGCCCGTCCATGGCCCTTGCATTTCCCTGCAGCCTGTAGTAAAATGAGGAAAAACGACGCTGTACCGCCTTTATGATGCAGCCCCAGGAGGGAAGCCCCATGTTCCGTCAAAAGAAAAAGGACAGGCAAAAGCATGAGTTCCAGCCCCGTTCCCATGCGCTTATTTACCTTCTGGCGATTGTGTACCTGGGCTGGCTGCTGGTGCAGATGCTCCAATCCGCCTGGCAGGGCGGCGCGGACGCCCCCACCGCTCTGGAGCTGGCAGGCGGCATCATCGTGCTGGGGGGCGGCATTGTGCTGCTGGCGGTTCTGGCGTGGAAGATGAGCCATCTCCCGCCGAAATCCTCCGGCGAGGCGTCGGAGGTGGAAGAAGAAGCCGGCCAGCCCCCGGCGGATTCCACCGCAGCGCCGGAGGCGGAGGATTCTCCGGCGCCGGATGAGGCCGACGATGCCGATTCCTGAGCCGCCGTCAGGTGTTTGTTTCCCCGTTTTACAGAGGCTCCGACCGATGCAGGCCGGAGCCTTTTGCTGCTTTCCACCCTGTGCCAACGGCTGCCAGATTCTGCCATGGCGAAATGCGCAAAAACACCCACCACTTTTTGCAGGGAAAATGTGAAAATTGTAAAAAATGAATTGACTTTTCTGTTAGGGGGTGTTACAATAACTCTTACAGGGAAGGTGGGAACTTCCCGATATTACGCAGGGCGGCAAATCGCCCCGAAAAATGAAAGTGAGGTACTACATAATGAAAAAGATTCTTGCCCTGATT
>JAJQET010000160.1 GCA_021201515.1 Clostridiales bacterium
CGCCAGCCCCCAGCCGGTGCTCTATGGCGGGACGGACAGCGAATCCCGGAATCAGGCCATGCCGGACTTCCTGCCCGACCGGCTGGAGGCGGGCACCCTGAACGTCTGCGGCATCGCCGGGCTGAACGAGGGTCTCCGCTTCGTCCGGGAGAAAGGGGCGGCGGCCAGCGGCGCCCATGAGCAGCGGCTGACCCGGCTGCTGGCCCGGCTCCTCCGGGAGAAGTGCGGGGAGGGGGTGACGGTGTTTGCCGGGGAGGGGCAGAGCGGCGTCCTCTCCTTCCGCCCCAACGGGCGGGACTGCGAGGACTTTTCCGCGGCGCTGGCAGACCGGGGCTTCGCGGTGCGGGCGGGGCTGCACTGCGCCCCACTGGCCCACCAGAGCGCCGGAACCCTGGAAACCGGCACCGTCCGGGCCAGCTTCTCCGCCTTCAACCGGGAGGAAGAGGTGCGGGCCTTTGCCGACGCGGTCCGGGGCGCGTTGAAAAAATAAAAGCTGTTCTTGCCATTGCGCCGAAGAGAGGGTATAATACTAGGTAGTATGAGGAAGTATGCTGGTATCCAAGCTGGGGAACCCGTGTCTAAGTCGCGGGGTGGGAGGATTGACCGGCACCTGTTTTCGGCGCTTTTTTGGAAAAGCGGAGGAGGTGTTAGAATATGGACTCGCTCATTCTGGTGCTACATAAGGCGCTGGGCTATCTGGAGACGATTCGGTTTTCTGACGTGGTGGATATTGCCATCATCGCCTATCTGATCTACAAGCTGCTGCGGTTTGCCAAGGCGAGCCAGGCCGGGCAGGTATTGAAGGGCATCGCGGCCCTCATCATCCTGATGTGGGCAGCCAGCCTGCTGGACCTGCACGTGCTGAACTACCTTTTGACCAACGCCCTGGAGATCGGCTTTCTGGCCATCGTTGTGGTGTTTCAGCCGGAAATCCGTCACTTTCTGGAGCAGATGGGCAGCGGCGGCCTGACCAGCGTGTTCAGCCGCCATGAGGCCAATGTGGACGAGCTGGAGCACGCCATTGACGAGACGGTGGAGGCCTATGCCGCCATGTCCAAGAGCAGGACCGGCGCCCTGACCGTCTTTGAGCGGGGCAGCATCCTGGACGACTGCATCAAAACCGGCACCGCGTTGGACGCCTCCGTCTCGGCGGAGCTGCTGAAAAACATCTTCTTCGTGAAGGCCCCCCTCCATGACGGCGCGGTGATCGTGCGGGAGGGCAGAATTGTGGGCGCGGGCTGCGTCCTGCCCCTGTCCAGCAACACCAACATCAGCAAGGAGCTGGGGATGCGCCACCGGGCGGGCATCGGCGCCACGGAGCATACCGACGCCCTGGTGGTCATCTGCTCGGAGGAGACAGGCTCCATCTCCGTGGCCACCAACGGGACGCTGCGCCGCCATCTGGCCCCGGAGACGCTGCGCAGAATGCTGCGCAACGAGCTCCTGCCTCAGGAGAAGCTGGATGAGAAGAAGGATCTGCTGAGCCTGAGCCTTGCCACCCTGCGGGAGTCGTGGCGCGGCAGGAAGGGGGAGCAAGAGGAACATGAAGATTTGGAATAACCTGAAGGGCAGCCGGCTGGCCTATATACTGCTGGCGGTGCTGTGCGCGGTGGTGCTGTGGCTGTATGTGGACATCACCACCGAGCCGGACGCCTACACCACCATCCGCAACATCCCCGTCACCATCCTGGGGGAGGATGAACTCAGCGAGCAGGGGCTGATGATCACCGAGGTGGTGGATGCCACCGTCACCCTGAAGCTGACCGGCGTTCGCGCGGTCATCTCCCAGATGGACCGGGACAATGTCAGCATCACCGTGGACGCCGCCGGCCAAATCACAGCGGCGGGGGAGCAGGAGCTGAGCTATAACATCACCTGGCCCAGCAACACCTCCCTGACCAACTTCTCTGTCACGTCCCGGAGCCCCTCCACCATCACCGTCGTGGTGACGGAGATGGAGACCAGAGAGGTCAGCGTCTCCGGCGTCTTTACCGGCAGCGTGGCGGAGGGCTACCTGTACGACAGCGCCGACTTCCAGCTGGGGGTGGAGACCATCACCGTCAGCGGCGAGGCCACCCTGGTGGAGCAGATTGACCATGCCCAGGTGGTGCTGGATGAGGAGGAGCTGACCAGCTCCTGGACCGGTACGCTGCCCATCCAGCTGGTGACGGCGGACGGGACGGAGGTGGCCCAGGACACCCTCACCCTGTCCCAGACCGAGACGGAGGTCACCTTCCCGGTGCGCTGCGTCAAGGAGGTGCCGCTGAAGGTCACCTTCCAGGAGGGCGGCGGGGCCACCACGGATGATATCATCTATGAGATGTCCCTGGAGACGGTGCTGATCTCCGGCACAGAGGAGACCCTGTCCTCCATCAGCGAGCTGAAGGTGGGCACCATCGACCTGTCCCAGGTCATCACCTCGGAGGAGTACACCTTCACCCTGCAAATGCCGGAGGGGGTCACCAACGAGAGCGGCTACACCACCGTCACCGTGTCGGTGCAGATTTCCGGCCTGACCACCCAGAAGGTGGAGACCAGCGACATCCGCCTGGTCAACGTCCCGGACGGCATCACGGCCACCCTGATTACGGAGAGCCTGGAGGTCCGCATCCGGGGGGATGAGGCGACCATGGCCCTGCTGACCGCCGACGACGTCTATGTGGAGGCCGACCTCAGCGAGATCGACGCCAACGCCACCGGCACCTGCACCGTCCCGGCGGAGGTGAAGGTGCAGGGCATGAGCAACATCGGCGCCATCGACAGCTACTCCGTTGTGGTGGAAATCAGCGAGGCGGAGGCCGACGCCGAAGCCGAAGGGGAAACCTCGACCGACGGCACCTGACCCGCCGCCCGTCCAAAATCAGAACAAACCGCACCCGAGGCAACTTTGCTTCGGGTGTGTTTTGTTCGCATTTTTCCGGCCGGGCCCGCCCTCCGGGGCGGCGTGCAGCAGAATCCTGTGCATATTGCCGGCCGCTTTCTCCTTGACCAATTTTTGCCACTCTGCTATAATGTAACGTGAGGCAGTAGGACGATGCAGGCAACAAACGGTGCGCATCGGGCCGCCTGCCCCGGCAAGTTTTCACCGCGAAATTTTACTTACAGGAGGAATGAGTATGAAGCACACCCGAAAACGGCTGCTGGCCCTGCTGCTGGCGCTGTCCATGTGCCTGTCCACGCTGTCCGTCAGCGCTTGGGCGGCGGAGGCGGACGGGGAAGAGGCGGAGCTTTCCGTTGCGTCCACATCCACCGTTCTGGACAGCGGCACCTGCGGGGACGACCTGACCTGGACGCTGTACAGCGACTATGAGCTGACCATCACCGGCACCGGGGCCATGACGGATTGGGGCGAAGCGAGCGAAGTACCCTGGTACAGCAGCTATTGCGATTACATCACAGCTGTGACCATTGAGGACGGCGTCACCAGCATCGGCGCTGAAGCGTTCGCATACTGCGAGAGCCTGACCAGCGTGACCATCCCGTCCAGCGTCACCACCATCGGCAA
>JAJQET010000317.1 GCA_021201515.1 Clostridiales bacterium
ACTTGCATCACTTGAGAAAAAGAAAACGCCAATACTGTTGTACGTTATGACGGATAACGGGGAATGGTCACCCGCAGGAGGAACACATTGTCCTCACTTTGAATGGTGAGGAAGCCGCCGTACTTTTCCGCCGTGTAGCGGATACTTTTCAGGCCGAAACCGTGATAGCCCGGCTCCTGGGCCTTGGTGGTCTCCGGCAAATCGCCCTCCCCTTTCAGGCTGCCGTCATAATAATTCTCTATCTGGAGAAAGACCAGGTTTGCCCGGGCGAACACCATGACGGCGATGGTGCGCAGCTCCTCGTTTGCCAGCGTACTGACCGCCTCAATGGCGTTGTCCAGGGCGTTGCCAAACAGGGCGTAGATGTCCACGGCGTCCATGAAGGAGAGGCACGCCCCGTCCGCCACACAGGTCAGGGTGATGCCCCGCTGCTCGCAGAGGAGGCTCTTCTCCGTCAGTACTGTGTCCAGCACATCGTTGCCCGTCTCCACCATGGCGTCGTAAATCATCACCGACTGCTCCAGCTCCTGAATGGACCTGTCCCGCTGGCCCTGGTCGGAGATGCTCCGGAGGGCGGCGATCTGGTGCTTCAGGTCGTGGCACTTGCGGTTGATCAGCTCCACATTCTCAGCGGACATCTCATACTGGGCCTTGTGCTGGAGCCAGAGCTGCTCCTGCATATCCAGCTTTCGCTGGTCATCCAGCCGCCGCTTCTGGTTCACCTGAATCCACAGCACGAAGGTGCAGCAGGCCATGGCGTAGAGCAGGCAGACGGGGTATAGCGTCCCGTCTACCATCCGCAGCTCCTGGGCCACGGCGCTGAGTACCAGGGACACGGACAGTGCGCTAACGGTGGTACCCAGAGAATAGGCACCCTTCACCAGATATTCCCCGTCAGTGAGCATATGGCGGGCAAAGGCATAATAGGCCACCAGATAGACCAGACCGTAAATCAGCAGATAGCCGAGGTTGTAGCCTGCCGTAGTATTGTCCAACACCTGGGGGAATAGCAGCCGGTGGAAGCAGTAGGCCAGGTGCTGGGTCAGATAGGCGCAGCTCGTGCCGTAAAAGGTCTCCCGTAGGGGAAGCCGGAAGCACAGGAGGGCCAGCCCCGCCACAGTGAAGTAGGCAACAAAGGAATAAAACAGGGAATTGACCAACTGACCCTGCCACATCACCGGCAGTAATCGGTTCACCAGTCCCAACACCAACATGGGCAAAAAGAGGGCAGGCAGCCCGGCCGGCAAAAGCCGGAGGAGGAACCGGCTCCGGCGGGGACAGTGCACAAAATAGAGGGCGGCGGCCACCATCAGCTCCGCCGGGAGCGTCAGGGACAGCAGTAAAATTTTCCACGATTCGATCATTGGAACCCACCCCCCAGATAGTCGGACAGCAGCTGCAGCACTTCCTTCCGCTTGGAGCGGCTCACAGGAATCTCCTGCCCGCCCACCAGCAAGGAGTCCCGCTTTACACCGGAGACGTTGGCCAGGTTCACCAGATAGCTGTGGCTGCACCGTACGAAGGGCAGCCCGGCGAGCTGCTCCTCCATGTCCTGGAGACTGCCCCGGATGACAAAGGTTTTCTCCGCCGTGTGGATGTGGAGCTGGTGGCTGATGACCTCAATGTAAAAAATCGTGTCGGTGGCAACCCGCCGGGTGGCGTCGCCGTCCCTGACCATGAGATAGCGATGGCTGCGGCGTCCGGCGATGTTCAGCGCCTTTTTCAGCTTGAGGGCAAACTGCGGGTACTTCACCGGCTTGAGGACAAAGTCCATGGCGTCCACCTCATAGCCCTTAATGGCAAACCGGGCCATGTTGGTGATGAAAATCAGCACCACCGCCGGGTCCTGCGCCCGGATACGCTGGGCGGCGCTCATGCCGTCCAGGTTGGGCATCTCAATGTCCATCAAAATCACATCCCACACAGGGCGGTAGTTCTCCACGACGTCCAACCCGTCGGGGAACAGGGTGGTTTGGAGGTCTGTTTCCGACTCCCTGCCGTAGCGCTCCACATAGTCCTGAAGCTGCCGGGCGCAGACGGGGTCATCCTCCACAATGGCGATACGGGGCATGGCAATCCCTCCTCGGTGTTCATCTGAGACTATTATAGCAGGAAATTTGAGAGAAGCAAATCAAAAAGGCGGGAAAAGGGCGGAAAGCGGTGGGATGCTGGCAGAGCCGGAGGATGGGGATCCCTCCCGTCTGAGGATTGAAAAATTTCTCGCATTCTCACAAACCTGCGAGACAAAACGTGGTGGTTTTTGTGCTTTCGCCAAATTGCCGAACCGACAAAAGAAGCATATAATAGAGGGGCTGGATTCAGCGGGGGCGTGAGATTGAAGCGTTCCGGCGCCGGCAGGAACTGTGCGGCGAGATTGAAGCCGTAACTTTGAAAGGGGTATCCTGAACATGTATCGCATCCAAACCATGAACAAAATCGCAGCGGTGGGCCTGAACCGTCTGGACAAGAACCGCTATGAAGTCTCAGATGACTTCGACCGGTACGACGGCATCATCGTCCGCAGCGCAAAGCTCCACGATGTGTCCTTCCCGAAGGAGCTGCTGGCCATTGCCAGGGCCGGAGCTGGCACCAACAACATCCCCATCGACCGCTGCTGTAAAGAGGGCATCGTCGTCTTCAACACCCCGGGCGCCAACGCCAACGCGGTGAAGGAGCAGGTGCTGGCCTCCCTGCTGCTCAGTTCCAGAGACCTGGTGGGCGGCATCCAGTGGGTGAAGGATCAAGTGGCCGCCGGCATCGACGTGACCACCGTTGTGGAAAAGGGCAAGTCCGCCTTTGCCGGGCCGGAGCTGGCCGGTAAGTCCCTGGGTATCATCGGCCTGGGCGCCATCGGCGCGAAGGTGGCCAATATGGGCGTTGCCCTGGGCATGGAGGTGCTGGGCTATGACCCGTTCCTGTCCGTGGATGCGGCCCTGGGGCTGGATATTCATGTGAGGCATATCACGGAGCTGGACGTGCTGCTCCGGAACTCCGACTATATCACCATCCATATTCCCTATAACAAGGAGACGGCCAACACCATTGATGCGGAGGCCATTTCCAAGATGAAGGGCGGCGTCCGCATCGTCAACCTGGCCCGGGGCGGTCTGGTGAACAACCAGGCGCTGATCCAGGGGCTGGAATCCGGCCATGTGGCGTCCTATGTGACGGACTTCCCGGATAACGAGCTGGTGGGCGTGAAGAACGTCATCGGCACCCCCCATCTGGCGGCATCCACCCCGGAGAGTGAGAACAACTGCGCGGTCATGGCCGCCAAGGAGCTCAGCGACTATCTGGAGAACGGCAACATCACCAATGCGGTGAATATGCCCCAGGTCTCCATGCCGCGGTCGGGCCGGTGCCGGGTCTGCGTGATCCACAAAAACGTGCCCACCGTGCTGAACTCCATCCTGAACCTGTTCTCCGCCACCCAGATGAATATTGAGAACATGATCAACCGCTCCCGCAAGGAGATGGCCTACACCATTGTCGATC
>JAJQET010000108.1 GCA_021201515.1 Clostridiales bacterium
GGGTTCCGGCAGCAGGCGGGACAAATCCCCGGTGACCTGCCGCCAGTCCGTCACGGCGTAGAACGCCCCAACCACCGTTACCGCCCCGGTCAGCAGCATCCCCGGCAGCCTGCCTGCCAGCGCCGCCGCCTGCTCCGCCAGCCACGCCCCGGCCCTGGCCCACAGGCCGTCCTCCTCCGCCGTCAGCCAGCCCAGCCCCCGCCGGGCCAGGTCGGACAGGGGCGCAGGCAGCAACGGCAGCAGCGGCTCCGCGGCGGCGCTGACCCTGGCAAACAGGTCGCCTCCGGTAAGGGCGGCGACGCCCCGGCAGCCCTCCGTGGCGCACAGCAGTAGCAGCGCCGCCAGAACAACGGCCCCGCCCAGCAGCATCGCCGCAGCGCTCCAGCCCCGTTTCAGACCGTGCCGCTCCAGGGCGGTGACCGGTACGTTCAGCGCCGCCGCCAGCAGCAGGGCCGCCCCGGCCACCAGCGCGGTGCCGCGCAGCACCGGCACCAGCACCGCGGCGGCGCACGCCAGGGCAAGGCCCGGCTTTTTCCAGTTCCATTCCACGCTCGGCCCTCCAAACCCCGCCCCCTTTGTCAAAGGCAGTATGGGAAATCATGAGAATTTTGGAAGAAAAAACGGTTGTAAATGGGGGACAGGTATGCTAGAATAGTCGATGCACGAGTATGAATGACCACCGTGTGCGGACATATGGCCGTGAAGCAAGGTATTTTCCCTCCGCTTCCCCTGTTTTCCCGCCCTGTGCGATGGCCAAACGGGAGAAAGGCCGGGTTGCTATGGCTCAGGAATCCAAGTATTATATTGTAGAGGCGTCCGCTCTGCCGGAGATCATCTTGAAGGTGGCCAGGGCCAAGCAGGCCCTGGAGTGGAAAGAGGCCGCCACCGTCAACGAGGCCACCCGCCTCGTGGGCATCAGCCGCAGCGCCTTCTACAAGTACCGGGACGCGGTGCATCCCCTCAGCGACATGATGCGGGGCCGCATCGTCACCATACAGGCCATGCTGAAGGATGAGCCGGGGGTGCTGTCCTCTATCCTGAATATTTTTGCCGCTTCCGGCGGGAATATTCTCACCATCAACCAGTCCATCCCCACCGGCGGCATCGCCGCCGTCACATTGTCCATCGAGACCACCGGACTGGTCATGCCTCTGGAGGAGCTGGTACAAAGCGCCTCCTCCATGGAGGGCGTTTTAAAGTTTGAAATTCTGGCCGGGTAACCACCCCGGCTGGCAGCCGCGGGGCAGCCGTTCGCGGCAATATAGAGTGAGGTGTCTATCATTATGGTAAATGTAGCAATTCTGGGTTACGGCACTGTCGGCAGCGGTGTTGGCGAGATTTTTTACAAAAACGGGCAGCACATTTCCCAGCGCGTTGCCAACGAGGTCAACCTGAAATACATCCTTGACCTGCGGGAGTTCCCCGGCGACCCTTACGCCGACCGGGTGATTCACGACTTCTCTGTCATCGAGAACGACCCGGAGGTGGCCGTGGTGGTGGAGACCATGGGCGGCGTGGGCTTCGCCTATGACTGCACGAAGCGGGCCCTGTCCAAAGGCAAGAGCGTCGTCACCTCCAACAAGGAGCTGGTGGCCACCCACGGCTATGAGCTGCTCCAGCTGGCCAGGGCCAACGGCTGCTCCTACCTGTTTGAAGCCTCTGTTGGCGGCGGCATCCCCATCCTGCGGCCCATGAGCAACTGCCTGGCCGCCAACGAGCTCCAGGAAATTGTGGGCATCCTGAACGGCACCACCAACTATATCCTGACCCGGATGATTCGGGCGGGCCTGTCCTTTGACGCTGCGCTGAAGGAGGCCCAGGACAACGGCTATGCCGAGAAGGACCCCACCGCCGACATCGAAGGCCACGACGCCTGCCGGAAGATCTGCATCCTGTCCTCCCTGGGCTACGGGCGGCACATCTACCCGGAGCAGGTGCCCACGGAAGGCATCTCCAACATCACCCTGTCCGACGTGGCCTATGCCCGCAGCGGCGGCTACCGCATCAAGCTGTTCGGCCGCTCCATCCGCCGGGAGAGCGACGGCAAGGTCTGCGCCTATGTGGCCCCCCATCTGGTGGATGAGGAGTCCCCCCTGGCCAACGTAGAGGACGTGTTCAACGCCATCCTGGTCACCGGCGACTCCATCGGGGATGTCATGTTCTATGGCCGCGGGGCGGGCAAAATGCCCACCGCCTCCGCCGTGGTGGCCGACGTGATGGACATCGTCCGGGCCAAGGGCAAGAAGCTCATCACCTGGGAAGAGGGGGGCAGCGACACCACCTATTCCGTGGACGAGGTGGCCAACCGCTGGTACCTCCGGGTGGCAGGCGACCTGTTCGTGGACGGGGCCAAGCGCCTCCGCAACGGCGACGCCAAGGATGGGGAGAGCGCTTTCATCACCGATGAGGCCATGACCCCGCCCCAGCTCCGCGCCTGGGCGAAGGGGCTGGAGATTCGCGCCCTGTACCGGGTGCTGTAAGCGCCGTCGCCCCTGTGGGGTCGGGCGCATAAGATGAAGGGAAGCCGGGGGCGCAGTCTGCCCTCCGGCAGGTCATATGAGGGAGGTCCTTTTTTACAATGGCTCTGATTGTGCAAAAATTTGGCGGCTCCTCCGTTGCGAACCTGGAACGGGTGCAGCACGTCGCCAAAATCATCACCGATACCTATCGGGCGGGGAACGACGTGGTGGTGGTCCTGTCCGCCCAGGGCAAAACCACCGACCAGCTCATCGCAATGGCGAAGGAGTACAACCCCCGTGCGTCCAGGCGGGAGCTGGATCAGCTGCTGTCCATCGGGGAGCAGCAGTCCGTGGCCCTGTGCGCCATGGTGATCGAGGGGATGGGGTATCCCGTCATCTCCCTGACCGCCTGGCAGGTGGGCTTTAAGACCAACCGGGTCTACGGCGACGCCCACATCAAGCGCATCGACACGGAGCGCCTCCGGGCGGAGCTGGATTCCCACAAAATCGTCATCTTCACCGGCTTCCAGGGCGTCAACCGGTACGACGATGTCACCACCCTGGGCCGGGGCGGCAGCGATACCTCCGCCGTGGCGCTGGCCGCCGCCCTCCATGCGGACAAGTGCCAGATTTTCACTGACGTGGACGGCGTCTACACCGCGGACCCCAACAAGGTGGAGGGCGCAAAGAAAATCGACGAAATCACATATGACGAAATGCTGGAAATGGCCACCCTGGGGGCCAAGGTGCTGCACAACCGCAGCGTGGAAATGGCAAAGCGGTACAACGTGAACCTGGAGGTGCTGTCCAGCTTCACCGGGAATCCGGGGACGATCGTTAAGGAGGTAGTGAAACAGATGGAAAATTCTCATGTCAGCGGTGTCGCAAAGGATAAGAATATTGCCCGCCTGGCCCTGGTGGGCCTGAAGAACGAGCCCGGCGTGGCCTTTAAGGTGTTCTCCCTGCTGGCGAAGAACAACGTCAACGTGGACGTGATTTTGCAGTCCATCGGCCGGGGAGACGAGAAGGACATCT
>JAJQET010000093.1 GCA_021201515.1 Clostridiales bacterium
CTTTCTGTCCGTGCCTCCTTCCAGCTGACGACACAGCCAGTTTTCTTGCTGTTCCTCTTCTGTTTCAGTACCTAAAACCCAGCTCCAGATGGATTGCTTGACGGTGAAGGAACTGCTTTTTTTATCGCCACAGGTTTTGATGGAAAAGATGTTCGCATCGGTGCGGCTGAGAAAATAAACCGTATGGTAGTGCTCTTCGTGAAGCTTCATCCACAGGTATTGATTCAGATCCAGCCGGAGCAAACCGCCGCAGTAATAGTCATCGTCGTCGTTGGCAAACACGAAGTGAATCAGTTCACTGGATGAAAACAATGGTGTTCACTCCCTTCCGGCGTTGCTCAGTCCTTCCCCAGCAGCGCGATCTCGTCAGAGGCTACCGGCCCTTCCGTGTTGTTGCGCAGCAGTAGCACAAGCCTGCACTCCGAATCAACCGTTACGACCTTCATGCCCAGCTCCTGCAGTTCCTTGCCCATGAGGTTGGGGAGAGGCACCTGCATCTCCCGGTGATATTCATCATTGTCGATATAGACCCCGACCTGCAGCACCGGCACGTCCGGGATCCGGGCAAATTTCCGGGGCAGCCAAACCTCCCCGTTCATCAGCTCTGCGCCGGTTCCCACGGGGATGCGCTCCTTCCGATCCAGAACCAGCTTGCCGTCCGCGTCCTTCCAGTAACAGGCCGTCACGCCTAACTGGAAGCGATTCAGGAACTCCTTCCGATGCTGCGCGATCATCGGCTGGAGCATTTTCAGCCCCGCATCCGGATCGCCGGGAAAATTGACCACAGGAAACCTGCACCTGGGACATTCATTGCCTTCAAAAATTTCGCCGCATACCAGACATTTCATTTCGTACTTCTCCACTTCAAGTGATTTTTGCAGTTTTCTGCACAGTTCAGCAGTTCCTGCTGAATTTGTTCCATAGACATGTGCAGCACATGCAAATCTGTTTCCAGGCGTTTCAAATCAAGTTCTTCCGTTTCACTCTGGCCCAGCGCAGTCTCTAGTGTACGGATGGCTGCGGCCAGCATCTTATGCGTATGCTCCAGGGTAAGCAGCCGCTGCCTTGCAGCCTCCACCTGCTGGCGCAGCTCTGGCGCAGTCATAGGCGTCAGCGCGGCGATCTCCGCATCGATTTTCCGCTTTTCTCCTTCCAGCGCCCTGACTTGACTCTTTAAGTCATCTCGCGCCAGCTGGGCACGCTGCAGTTCATCCTGTCTGGTTTTGAGAGAATCTTCCGCCTCACGGGTCTCTTGCTGTACTTTTTCCAGTTCAGCAATTTTATCCTCCAGCTGCTGCCGAATGATGCGAAGCGTTACGGCGTCCGTATTGTTCTGCAATTCCGACAGACGGGTTTTCAGTGATTCCAGCTCTGCATTTTTTGTTTCATATCGGGCCGTCAATTCCTGATAGGCTGCGTTCTTTTCGTTCACATCTGTTTCCAGCTCCGCCAGCCGGAGCGCAAGCGCCTCATTCTCCGCCTCAAGAGCCGCCTTCTTCCGGGTCTGGGCCTCAAGAGCCTGTTCCTGTTCCTGCTTTCGTTTCTCTTCTGCTTTTACAGAGGCGTCGACATGCGGAATGTCCCTATGCGTCAGGTTGTAAACCTGGGTCTGCAGGGCACCCAACTCATTCGTCAACTCTGTAAGGGTGGTTTCCAGCTGATGAACCTGCGCCTTCAAATCGTCCCGCTTCTGCGCCCTGGCCCTTCGCTCCTCATCCTTGGTGCGCCAGTTCGCGTCTTCTGCTTCAATATCACCTTCGATGAGGGCGATTGCTATCACTGCGTCGCTATAATTCGTTCTCAGTTCCGTCAGGGTCTGCTCTTTTTCCGCTTTCTGTTGCTGCGCCTGGTCATATTCATCGTTTGCTTTCTGCAGCTGTGCCTCCACCGGAGCAAGCTCTTTTTCACGGTAATCCTCTGTCTGCGCCTGCTGCGCCGCAATGTCATTTTGCTTCCGCTTACAGGTGACGACGAGTGTCCGGTATTCCTGCTGGATGGTCTCGTACTGCGTTTTGCATTGTTCGATGTCGGTCTCAAGCGCGCTTTTGTCGGCTTGCAGGGTTGCCATCTGATCGGCCGCGGCCTGCTTCTCCTGCTCCTTTGCCTGGAGCTGGATTTGCAGCGCCTCCAGCTGCGTGCGCAGGTCGGCAATCTCTGCGGTTCTGCCGGCAATGCGTCCGTTTTGGTCGGAGATCTGGCGATCCAGCTCCGCTTTTTCCTCATTCAGCCCGTTCAAATTTGTTTGTGCGTCCTGCACAGACTGCCGCCTGCTGTCCCACTCCGCCTGCGCCTGGTCGATTTCTGTCTGAAACTGCGATTCCTGTTCCTTTAACTGGCCGACTTCGGCGTTCAGTTCGTCAAGGTTCCCCTGCAGGGTCGCCGCCTTCTCAGTGCAGTCTGTCTTTTCCTGTTCCAGCGTCCGGCAGTCCGCCTCCAGCTCCGCAACTTTTGTGCGGAGCGGTTTGCTTTCGGTTTCCTGCTCTATGCACGCTCTGGTCAGCGCGGTTTGCTTTTGGTTCAATTCAGCGGCCTCTGCCCTCAGCCTGTCCAGCGTTTCCCGGGATTTCTCCGGGTCATACTGGCCGAGGCGCTGGATCTCCTGCTCCACTTGCCCGCATTCGTCGTCCAGCGTCTGACAGGTTTTCCGGGCATCCTGTCGGCGGGCCAGTTCTGCTTTGGCTGCGTTCAGTTTTTCCTGCGCTTTGGAGCGCTCCTCATATACGCCGGAAAGTTCGTCCAGCTTCTGTTCCGTGCCGGCCATCTGCTGCATCATTTTGTCCAGCCGGGTGCGGTCACGCTCCAGTTCGTCCCGGTTTTTGTCATAGATTTGGTTGATAATCCGGCACAGCCACGCCAGCTTGGTGGGCAGGGTCTCGTCCCCCACTGGGCAGTTGTAAATATACGTTCCGGATTCATCCCGGATATCCCGAAAGAGAGAATCTACCATGCACAGCGCCATATAAATGGTGGGTTCACGTTCGGCGTTGTTCCGGATGGCGGCGTTGAGCTGTTGAAATTCCATATCAGGTTGTCACCTCCGTCATCTCAAACATCTGCGCATAGCGCTCCAACGGAATCGTATACTCCTGTCCCGGCATCCCCTGGCGGGGCACCACATGGAATGTGACAATTTCGTTCTCGTCCATGGAAAATCCGCAGTTCCATAAGCCGAGCTCCGGCAGCGCAGCCAACCGATCCCGCATCTCCTGTTTCAGGACCATCTTCACGCTGTCCTGACATCCGGGAAACGCAATGACAAACGTATTGATATTCTCCCGCAATGCGGTGTAAGTGACGCGATTGTCTGGGGTATCCGGCAGGCTGTCATCATTGCGGAGAAAATAGGGCCTGCCCGGCTCTACGATTTGATGGCACTGAATGCCATAGTGGCTCTTGCCGATATTATCCTGCGTGACTGCGTAAAGGCCGATGGAGTACTTGGCGGTCTTTTGCAGGATGACCTGCCCCTCCGCCAGCAGCGCCGCCCCCAGAGC